>JAYVCG010000355.1:0-5437 GCA_043750075.1 Acetobacteraceae bacterium
TCGAGGAAGCGGCGGTCGGAGGGATGATAGGGGCTGGCCCGCTCGCGCTGTCCGGGGAACAGCATGTGCAGCGGGTTGACGCCAAGCGTGGCGGCGCCCGCCCGGCCCGCCGCCGCCGCCAGAAGGGACAGGGTGGTGAAATCCCCGATGCCCTGATCCCCCTCCCGCCGCAGCGCATACAGTTGCGCCGACAGGCCGAACCGGCGTTCCCCCCGCGCGAACGCCTCGGGCAGATGGCAGCGGCGCGGGGCCACGGTCAGGTGGCAGATGGTTTCCGGCGCGTCGTCGCGCCACAGGCGATGGCGGCCCTCCGGCAACTCCGGCAGCGCCACCCGCCAGCTTTGAGCGGTCATGCCGTCGGCGGCGGTGAACAGGGTCAAGGACCCGTCTTCGGCGCCAACGCGGAGGCGGGTGGTCTCCCCATCTTCCCGCGCGATGGTCAGCCAGACGGCGCGGCGTCCCAGTCCAGGTTCCCCGCCAAGCGCCAGGGTGAGCGGCCCCTCGCCGCGGGAGACCAGGACCAGCGGCACCGCGCGGCGGTCGTGCGTGTCGCTGAAATGGCGCAGCGTGTCGCGCGCCTCGCCCCCGGTCGCGGCGGGCAGGCGCATCGCGGCCAGCAGCGCGCGCCGTGTGTCATCGGTGACAGCGGTGCGATGGCCGTCCACGTCCCACCATTCCGGCGCGATACCGGCGGCGCGTGCCAGCCGGGCGAGCCCATCGGCGCTGGCCGGGATACGCGCCCCGGCCTGGCGCGGCCGCTCCGCCAGCACCAGCACGCTCCGGGGTGAGGCGGTGATGGTGTGTGCCTCCCCGTCCTCCCCCGGCTCGACCGGGGGATCTGTCGCGGCACGGTGCTGGCGGGGATGGCCCGGTCGAGCCGGGCCATGACGAATGAGGAGAGACCGTGCTGGTTCACTCTGGACGGACGCTGCCGTGACCACGCCACCGTTGGTCCCGTCCTCCGCCGCCCCGTCCTCTCCCTCCCCGCCGTCTCCCTCTCCGCCCTCCGCCTCCCCGCTGTCCGCGAGCAAGCGCCAGACGTGCCCCGCGCGCGGCGGCGGCAACACGACCGGCACGGTGCGCGGGCCGCGATGCAGGATCAGGCTGACGCGCCCGGTCTCATTGGTCAGGGTCATCACCAGCGTGCCGCCGTCCGGTGCCTCCCACGCGGCTGGCGTCATCAGCGCGCCCGCCGCGTCCCGCCATTCCACGTCAGGCGGCAGGCCCGCGCCGAGGGGAGCGCCGGTCAGGAAACGCTCATCGCGCAACACCGGGTTCTCCCGCCGGATACGCGTCAAACGACTGGTCCAGGCGATCAACCCCTCGTCAGCCCCCTCCCAGTCAATCCATGTCCCCTCACTATCCTGGGCATAGGCATTGTTGTTGCCCCCTTGCGAGTGCCCCAGTTCCGCCCCCATCGCCAGCATCGGCGTGCCGCGCGCCAGCAGCAGCGTGGCCAGCAGTGCCCGCTGGTCCCGTCTCCGCGCGGCGGCGATCACGGGATCGGCGGTTGGTCCCTCCACCCCGTTGTTCCAGGAGAAATTCGCGTCCGTGCCGTCGCGGTTGTCCTCCCCGTTCGCGGCGTTGACCTTGCGCGTGTACGCCACGAGATCGGCGAGCGTGAACCCATCATGCGCGGTGACGAAATTGACGGAACGCGACGCCACCCGCCTCGCCCCGAACAGATCGGCCGAACCCGCCAGCCGCGTCGCCAGCCCGCCCAGAGCCCCCGGATCGCCGCGCCAGAACCGGCGTGTGTCATCGCGGAACCGGTCGTTCCACTCCCCCCACGCCGCCGGAAAAGCACCGGCCTGATAGCCCCCCAACCCCACATCCCACGGCTCCGCGATCAGCCGCATCCCCCTTAACACCGGGTCCTGGGCTATCGCCGACAGCAGGGGCGCGGCGGGATCGAACCCCTCCGCCCGCCGTCCCATCGTGGTCGCGAGATCGAAGCGGAACCCATGCACGCCGCCCAGGGAAGCCCAGAGACGCAGGGAGTCCATGGCGAGGCGCAGCGGCATGGGCCGGTCGAGCGCCAGGGTGTTGCCGCATCCCGTGTCATCCACATACCCCCAGGGCGCATCGGGGGGGAGGCGGTAATACGTGGCGTTGTCCAGGCCGCGCAGCGACAGGGTGGGGCCGCGGGCATCGCCCTCGCCGGTGTGGTTGAGCACGACATCGAGGATGGTCTCGATCCCGGCCGCGGCCAGGGCGGTGGTGGCGGCGCGGATTTCGTCCCATCCGCCCGGCGCCAGTTCCGGGTCCGGCGCCATCAGCGCGACCGGGTTGTAGCCCCAGTGATTGCGCAGGCCGAGGGCGGCGAGATGACGTTCCTCGATCCAGGCGGCGGCGGGCATGATCTCCACGGCGGTGACGCCAAGCCGGACCAGATGCCCGACCGCCGCCGGATGCGCGAGACCCGCGAACCGGCCGCGCAGAGGCGCCGGAATACCCGGATGGCGCATGGTGAAACCACGCACATGCAGTTCATACAGCACGGTCCCGGACCAGGGCGTGGGGGGGGAAGCCGCCACGGGAGCGCCTCCAGCCGCCACCACGATGCCCTTGGGCACGAACGGCGCGCTGTCGGTGTCGTCGAGGGACAGCGGGTCATCGCCGCGATACCCGAACATCGCGGGATGCAGCACGCATTTCCGGTCGATCGCGCGGGCGTATGGATCGATCAGCAATTTCGCGGGGTTGAAGCGGTGGCCCTCACGCGGCAGGAACGGGCCGTGCGCGCGCAGTCCATACCGGGCGCCCAGGGGCACGTCCGGGATGTGATCGTGGAACACGTCGCCCATCCGGTCACGCAGACGGACGCGGCGGACCTCGCGCTCCCCCTCGAACAGGCAGAATTCGATCGCGGTGGCGTTGGCGGAGAACACCGCGACGTTCACCCCATCGCCGTCCGGGGTCACGCCCAGGGGTTCGGGGGCGGTGGTCTTCGTGGCGTCGCGGGGCACGGTATCAGACACTCTCTCATCAGCCGGAGGATCGCCCGCCGGGGGATCGCCGGGCAGTGTCATGCCCGCGCCGCCAGCAGCGCGCGGTACAGGACGGCGTAGTGGCGGGCGGGCATGCGCCACGACACATCGGCCGCCATGCCGTTGCGCTGGAGCACGCGCCACGCCGCGGGCTCGCGATACAGCGCCACGGTGCGGCGCAGGGCGTGCGCGAGGGAATCGGCGGTGACGGGCGCGAACTGCACGCCGGTCGCGGCGCCCGCGGCCAGGGCGGCGGGGTTGGCGTCGATCACCGTGTCGGCCAGCCCGCCGGTCCGCGCCACCACCGGCACAGCGCCATAGCGCAGGGCGCACAACTGCGTCAGGCCGCAGGGCTCGAAGCGCGAGGGCACCAGCAGCGCGTCCACCCCGGCCTGCATCCGGTGCGCCAGGGTCTCGTCGTAGCCGATGACGCAGGCGACCGTGTCCGGCGCGGCGGCGGCCTCGGCCTGGAACGCCGCTTCCAGACCCGGATCGCCCGCGCCAAGCACCGCCAGTTGAACGCCGAGGGCACGAAGCACGGGCAGGCAGGCGAGCAGCACGTCCATGCCTTTTTGGCCGGTCAGACGGCTGACCACACCGAACAGCGGTGCCGCCGGGTCCGGGGTCAGGCCCATGCGCGCCTGAAGCGCTGCCTTGTTCGCGGCGCGTTTCGCCAGCCTGGCGCGGGTGAAGGGCGCCGCGATCAGCTTGTCGGCGGCGGGGTTCCAGACCGTGGTGTCGATGCCGTTGAGGATGCCCGACAGATCCCCGGCGCGGTGGCGCAGCAGGCCATCGAAGCCCATCCCTGCTTCAGGCGTCAGGATTTCCGCCGCGTAGGTGGGGGAGACGGTGGTGATCCGGTCCGCGTACCACAGACCGGCCTTGAGGAAGCTGATCGCGCCGTGGAACTCCACGCCATCGGCCGCGTAGGCGGCGGGCGGCAGGTCCAGGAGGCTCAGCAGGCGGGCGGGGGCGAGGCCGGGGAAAGCAAGGTTGTGGATCGTCATCACCGTGGCCGGGCATGGGCCGCCGCGGTGGTGGAGGTAGGCGGGAGTCAGGCCAGCCTGCCAGTCATGCGCGTGGATCACATCGGGCTGATAGCCGGGGATCGCCCCCCTGCCAATCGCCGCCGCCGCCTGGGCCAGGGCGGCGAAACGTTGTGCGTTGTCGGGCCAGTCGCGTCCGTCCGGTCCGAGGTAGGGGTTGCCGGGGCGCGCGTAGAAATGGGGGGCGTCGAGCACCAGCAGGTTCAGGTCTTTCGCCTGTCCCGCCAGGATGCGTCCTCCGGCGCCGGGGAGGGTGTGGACGAGGCGGGGGTTTTCCAGCGCGGCGATCACGGCGGGGTAGCCGGGGATCAGGGTGTGGACGGTGATGTTTTCCGCCGCCAGGGCGGCGGGGAGGGCGCCGGTGACGTCGGCGAGGCCGCCGGTTTTGATCAGCGGGAAGATTTCGGAGGTGACGGAGAGGAGGTTCATCGAAGATCAGGGCTCCGCCCTGGACCCGCCAGGTGGCTTTGCCCCCTGGACCCCCACCAGGGACAGTGTCCCTGGACCCCATCCATGGGAGACTCCCTGGATGGGGTCCAGGTGCCCGGCACCTGGCGGGGTCCGGGGCAGCGCCCCGCCCTTCACTGCCCGCACCGGTCAATCATCGGCTGCGTGATCAAACACACCCCATTGGCCGTCCGCCGGAACCGGCTGGCATCCAGCACCGCATCCTCCCCCACCACCAGCCCCTCGGGGATCTTCACCCCCCGCTCGATGATCACATCCCGCAACCGCGCCGACCGGCCAATCACCACATCCGGCAAAATCACCGCGTTGGCGATCTCCGCGAACGAATGCACCCGCACGTTGGTGAACACCAATGACCGCCGCAACGTCGCCCCCGAAACAATCGACCCGCCCGCGATCACCGAGGAAATCGCCGCACCCCGCCTGCCCTCCACGTCATGCACGAACTTCGCGGGCGCGGTCATCTCCCCATACGTCCAGATCGGCCAGTCGCGGTCGAACAAATCCAGATCCGGCACGATGTCGGTCAAATCGATGTTGGCGGCGAAATATGAATCGAGCGTGCCCACATCCCGCCAGTACGGCCGCGATTCCTCACTGGACCGCACGAAAGACCGCTCGAACGGATGCGCCACCGCCTTGCCCTGTGCGACCAGCCGCGGAATGATATCGGCGCCGAAATCATGCCGGGACAGCGGATCGGCGGCATCCTCCCGCAGCAGCGCGAATAAACGTTTCGTTTCAAAAACGTAAATCCCCATGCTCGCCAGCGAGACATCGGGTTTGCCGGGCATCGCGGGCGGATCAACGGGCTTTTCCTGAAACGACAGGATACGGTCCGTGGCATCGACATCCATGACGCCAAAACCGGACGCCTCGGCGCGCGGCACCTCCAGACAGCCGACGGTGACATCGGCCCCGGAATCGACGTGC
>JAYVCG010000356.1:0-8530 GCA_043750075.1 Acetobacteraceae bacterium
TCCGCGAGCCAGTAGGTGTCCGGATCATGGGCGGCTTGCGTGTAGCGGGCGCGGTAGCCGGTCTGATCGACATGCGCCCGCGCCGCGAAGTCCGCGCGCACGGGGAAAAGCTGGTCTCCGGACGGGTGAGTGTCAGGCATTGGAGGGTTTCCTTTCCCGCGTGTCGCTGTCGTCGAAGATTGGGCCGTTGAAGACTGGGCCGTTGAAGACTGGGGCCGTCACAGACCGGCGCCGGCGGGGACGTGGATAACACCGTCCCTGATCTCGGTCTGTACGGTTTCCAGGTAATCGCCCTTGCAGGGGCCAAGCAGGCATTCCCCGGTCAGGGGCGCGAAGGCGGCGCCGTGGGTGGCGCAGATGATGTATGTATCGCCCCGCGCCATGAACTGGTCCGGCATCCAGTCCAGCGGCGTGCCGATATGCGGGCAGGAATTGACGTAGACCCGCACCGCCTCGCCCTCGCGGTAGGCCACGAGGCCGCTGAAGCCGCCTGGCGCGGGCGGGAAGCCTTTGGCGGAGCGGTCCTTGATGTCCTCAACGCGGCAGAGCGCGCGTGTCAGAGCGTGTCCCTCGGGGGGTATCAGCGTTTCCATTCGCCCATCTCGCACAAAAGGGACCAATGCCCAGGGTTGAGTTCCATGACGGAGAGTCGTGATTGCCGGATCAGGGCGATTTCGGCCAGGGCCGGTTCGGTTTTGATCGTGGCCAGGGAGACGGGTTTTGGCACCGGCGCGACGGTCCGCATGTCCACGGCGACCCAGTCCCCGGTGTCGGCGGTGGGATCGGGGTAGGCCTCGCGGGTGATTTCCACCACGCCGACGATCTCCTTCCCCACATTGGAATGATAGAAGAACGCGAGATCGCCTTTCGCCATGGCCTTGAGGTTGTTCTTGGCCATGTGGTTGCGCACGCCGGTCCAGGGTTCGGTGCCGTTGGCCGTTTGCTGTGTCCAGGAGAAGGCGTCCGGTTCCGATTTGACCAGCCAGTAGCGCATGGGGTGAGTGTCCTTTCGCGGGCATTGTAGGGGATTGGGGGCGGGCTTCAATCGGGGGGAGAGCCATGGCCCGGAGAGACGGTGCGTCTTCTGGACTGTCCGTGCCCCTCGCCAGGCCTGCTTCATTCACGGAGGACGCGGAGATACGAAGGTCACGGAGACAGGCCGCTCCCGCGGCGCGGGGTTGCTCTCCGTGTGCTCCGTATCTCCGAGTCCTCCGTGAATGAAGCAAACACCGCCACCAGGAAAGCACCTGGGCAGGGCCCGGCTTCCCCGCCTTTCTCCCTTCAATCCCCCCCGCTAATCGACTACACGACACGCATGGACACGGTCCCCCCCGCCTCCCTGCACCGCTTCGCCAACCCCGGCCGCTTCCTGCGGCTGTCGGGCACGGTGCTGCCCTGGCTGACAACGGCCGCCCTGACCCTGACCGTGACCGGCCTCGCCTGGGGCCTGTTCCTCGCTCCCGCCGACTACCAGCAGGGCGACGCGATGCGGATCATGTACGTGCATGTGCCATCGGCCTGGCTGGCCTCGGCGGGCTATGTCTCCCTGGCGCTGTGTGCGCTGCTGTCCCTGGTGTGGCGCCACCCGCTGGCCGACCTCGCGGCGGTGGAGATCGGGCCGGTGGGCGCCGGCTTCACCGCGCTGTGCCTCGCCACGGGCAGCTTGTGGGGCAAACCCATGTGGGGCGCCTGGTGGGTCTGGGACGCGCGCCTGACCTCGGTGCTCGTGCTGCTGTTCCTGTATCTGGGCCATATCGTGCTGGTGCGCGCGTTCGACGATCCGGTGCGCGGATACCGGGCGGGCGCGATCCTGGCGCTGATCGGCGTGGTCAACCTGCCGGTCATCAAATTCAGCGTGACCTGGTGGAACACGCTGCACCAGCCCGCGACCATCACCTTCACCCAGGCCCCCTCGATCGCGCCCGAGATGCTGTGGCCGCTGCTGATCGCGGCGCTTGGCTTCACCCTGTCCTTCGCCGCCATCGTCATGGCCCGCACACGCGCGGCGGTGATGGAGCGGCGTCTGCGTGGCTTGCTGATGGCACGGGCGGGCGGGCGATGACGCATTTGCCGTTCATCCTGGCGTCGTACGGCCTCGCCGCGCTGGTGCTGCTTGGCTTCAGCCTCGACGCCTGGCGGCGGATGCGCGCGGCGCGGCGGCGTCTCGCGGCGATTGACCCCAGACGCGCGAGAGACGGACGATGACCCCCACGCCCCGCCAGAGCGGACGATCGCCACCCACCCCACCGGAGCGCACGATGACCCTCGAACGCCCCCTGAGCGGGCGATGACCCGCAAACGCCGCCGCCTCTGGATCGTGCTCGCCTGCGGACTGGGACTGAGTTCGGCGGCGGTGCTGATCCTGATGGCGTTCAACGAGAACCTGGTGTTCTTCGTGTCACCGACGGATCTCGCCAAAGTCCCCATCACCGGACGCACCCTGCGACTGGGCGGGCTGGTCGAGCCTGGCAGCGTCCGGCGCGGCACCACCGGCAGAGCCGCCACGACTTTCCGGATCACCGACGGCGCCAATACCGTGAGCGTCACCTACAATGGTATTCTGCCCGATCTGTTCCGGGAGGGGCAGGGGGTGGTCACGCTTGGCACACCGCGGCCGGATGGCACGTTCCTGGCCTCGGAGGTGCTGGCGAAGCACGATGAAACCTATATGCCGAAGGAAGTGGCTGAGGCGTTGAAGAAGTCCGGGCAATGGAAACCCGGCGCCGCGCCTCCACCGGCCGCGGTCTGGAACACGGGAACAGCCAAAGGGCCAGGAGGGTAAGACGATGGAAAACACCAGCGCGGCACAAGACGGTGCACAGCCGGGGGAGCCGGACGCGCCACAGAAAAAAATACCGCCGAAGCTGCCCAGGGAGATTGGCGGCGTGAAGGGGCCGGAGCCGACCCGTTATGGGGACTGGGAGCACAAGGGACGCTGCACCGATTTTTGAGCCCCGTGCCAGATTTAGGCGCACATCGCTTTTCAGATTGATTTTTGAAACGAGACTGTTGCATTTGCAACGGGCGCCATGAGTCCGGGATGCTCACGTGCCCGCCTTCGTCCTTCTCATCCCTGGGATAAGCTGATGAAACGTTTCGTGCTGTTGTCTCTCCTGTGCCTGACGTTCGCCGCCGCCATCGCGCCTGTCGTGCCGGCCTTCGCCGATGAGCACAAGGAGAACATGAAAAGACGCTGCAACAGCACCGGGGGCGGTTGCTGATCCGCCTTTCATGATGTCCCGCCTCGCGGGTCCGTCCCGCGAGGCGGGAGGTCACTCATCGCGCGTTCCCTCTGGCTTCATATGAAGCCCACCCGTTTTCCCGATGCAACACAGCGCCCGGATGCCGAGGTTTGCGCGGCGGCGGAAATCCGCTAGAGCCCCCTTGCTCAACCCAAGGAGTCCACCCCGATGCGCTTCACCATCGACCGCATCGACCACATCGTCCTCAACGTCCGGGACGTGGACATCACCGCCGCCTGGTATCAACGCGTACTGGGCATGGACCGCGAGGATTTCGGCGCCACCAACCGCACCGCCCTGAAATTCGGCGGCCAGAAAATCAATCTCCGCCCGCACGACCACGACATCCGCGCCTGGCCCACGGGCACGACGCATGAGGCTGGCGCGGGCGATCTGTGTTTCATCACCGCCGTCCCGCCGGATGAGGTGGTCGCGCATCTGCACGATTGCGGCGTCGCCATCCTGATGGGCCCCTCCGAACGCGCGGGCGCGCTTGGCCCCATCCAGTCGGTTTATTGCCGCGATCCGGATGGCAACCTGGTCGAAATCTCCTCCTATCAGAGCCACTGATGGACCCATCCCCCCGCGTTCTCACCGGCACCCTCGCCTTTCTCGGCTTCCTGGCGTGCATTCCCCTGGCCAACTGGCTGATCCTGCACGCGGGCACGGTCTGCGTGCCGGATGGGCCATGCCTCGTGCCGGTGGCGCCGGGTGTGATGGCGCCGTCGGGCGTGCTGACCATTGGCGCCGCCCTGGTGCTGCGCGATGTGGTGCAACGCTGTCTGGGCGCGCGCTTCGGTCTCGCCGCCATCGCCCTTGGCACGGCGTTGTCGGTGTTCGTGGCGCCGCCCGCCCTGGTCCTGGCCTCGGGCGCCGCTTTCGCGCTGAGCGAACTGGCCGACTATGCCATCTACACGCCGCTGCAACAAAAACGCCTGATGCTGGCGGTCGTGGCCTCCTCCCTGGCGGGGCTGGTGGTGGATTCGATCGTGTTCCTGACCCTGGCCTTCGGCAGCCTGCACTTCCTCCCCGGCCAGATTCTCGGCAAGGCCTGGGCCGTGCTGCTGGCGATCCCGCTGGTGCGGCTGCTGCGCCGGGTGGCGCCCACCCCGGCCTGATGGTGGTCAGCCTCGCCGCGTTCGATTTCCCCTTGCCGCCGGACCGCATCGCCCATGCGCCGGTCCGCCCGCGCGATCAGGCGCGGTTGCTGTGCGTGGAACCCGAGGGGCTGAGGGACCGCGCGGTCCATGCGCTGCCCGGTCTGCTGCGTCCGGGCGACGTGCTGGTGGCGAACGACACACGGGTCATTCCCGCCCAACTGACCGCGCGGCGCGGCGAGGCCCGGATCGGCATTACCCTGAACCAGCCGCGCCCGGACGGCACATGGCACGCGCTGGCCCGCAACGCGCGGCGCGCGCGGGTGGGGGACACGCTGCGCTTCGACGGCGCCGATGACCTGACCGCGATTGTCGCCGCCCGCGATCCCGATGGCGGGGTGACGCTGCGCTTCAACCGCCAGGACGCGGCGTTCGTCGCGGCGTTGCGTCAGGCGGGGGCTCTGGCGCTGCCGCCCTACATCCACCGTCCCGATGGCCCATGCGCGGCGGATGAGGCGGATTATCAGACCATCTTCGCGTCTCAGGATGGCGCCGTCGCCGCGCCCACCGCGGGGCTGCATTTCACGCCCGCTCTGCTGGCGGCGCTGGACGCGCGCGGCGTGCGCCGCGTCACCGTCACGCTGCATGTCGGCGCGGGCACGTTCCTGCCAGTGCGGACCGATGACGTGACCCGGCACCACATGCACACCGAACGCGGCGTGATTACTCCGGCGGCGGCGGAAGCGATCAACGCGGCGCGCGCGGCGGGCGGAAGGATCGTGGCGGTCGGCACCACCAGCCTGCGCCTGCTGGAAAGCGCCGCGGCCGCGGACGGCGCCATCGCGCCCTTCGATGGAGACACCGCGCTGTTCATCCTGCCCGGCTACCGGTTTCGCGCCGTCGATCTGCTGATGACGAATTTTCACCTGCCGCGTTCCACGCTGTTCATGCTGGTCTGCGCCTTCGCGGGCACGGCGCGGATGCGGGCGGCGTACGCGCACGCCATCGCCACCGGATACCGGTTTTACTCCTATGGCGATTCATCGTTGTTGTGGCGTTCTGATAAGGCGCGAACCGATGACTGAAGCGCCTGGGCAAAACGGTCTGCACTTCCGCCTCGACGGGCGCGATGGCGCCGCGCGCGCGGGCACGATCCTGACCGCGCATGGCGCAATCGAAACGCCGGTGTTCATGCCGGTCGGCACCGCGGGCACGGTCAAGGCGATGACGCCGGACGCGGTGCGGAGCACGGGGGCCGGCATTGTCCTTGGCAACACCTATCATCTGATGCTCCGTCCGGGCGCGGAACGGATCGCCCGTCTGGGCGGTTTGCACCGGTTCATGGACTGGCCCGGACCGATCCTGACCGATTCAGGCGGCTTCCAGGTGATGTCGCTGTCGAAATTACGGAAAATGGACGCTGATGGAGTAACGTTTCAGTCGCACATCGATGGCGCGCGGCACCGGCTGACGCCCGCGCGCTCGATCGAAATTCAGCATTTGCTGGATGCCACGATCACCATGGTGCTGGATGAATGCACGCCGTTTCCCGTAGCGCCGGAGGAAGCGTGCCGCTCGATGGAACTGTCCATGCGATGGGCCGCCTTGTCGCGGGAGAGTTTCGTCGAACGTCCCGGATATGGGCTGTTTGGCATCGTGCAGGGCAGCGTTTATCCAGACTTACGGGCGCGGTCCGCCGCCGCGCTGCGTGCGATTGGTTTCGATGGCTACGCGATCGGCGGCCTCGCGGTGGGGGAGGGGCAGGCGATGATGTTCGCCGTGCTGGACATCACGATGCCGCATCTGCCGGAGGACCGGCCGCGTTACCTGATGGGCGTCGGCACGCCGGACGACATCATCGGCGCGGTCCAGCGTGGCATCGACATGTTCGATTGCGTGATGCCAACCCGTTCTGGGCGCACCGCGCGGGCGTTCACGTCACTGGGGGTTTTCAACCTGCGCAACGCGCGCTTCGCCGATGACGCGGCGCCGCTCGACCCGGCGTGCGGCTGTCCGGCCTGCGCGCGGCATTCCAGAGCCTATCTGCATCATTTGTTCAAGGCCGGGGAAATGCTCGGGCCGATGCTGCTGACATGGCACAATGTTCAATACTATCAGGATTTGATGCGTGGTCTGCGTGGCGCGATCCGCACCGGTCGTCTCGAAGCCCATGCCGCCGGGGTGCGCGGCGCCTGGACCGCGCCGGAGGACAGCGCATGACGGATGTTTCGGGACTGACACAGCTTGGAAAACCCACGGCGCTGCCCGCCTCCCCCGCTCAGGCGGTGCTGGAGCGGGTGGCGAACCCCGCACCTGGCAAACATTACGTGGTGCGCTTCACCTGCCCCGAATTCACCTCCCTTTGTCCGCTGACCGGACAGCCGGATTTCGCGCACATCGTCATCGATTATATCCCCCGCGGCTGGTTGGTGGAAAGCAAGTCGCTGAAACTGTATCTCGGTTCCTTCCGCAATCATGGCGCGTTCCATGAAGCCTGCGCGATGGAGATCGCGGAGCGGCTGATCGCGGTGCTCGATCCGGTGTGGCTGCGGATCGGCGGCTATTGGTATCCGCGCGGCGGAATGCCGATCGACGTGTTCTGGCAGAACGGCACGCCGCCGGAGGGTGCCTGGATTCCACCGCAGGATGTGCCGGGATACCGGGGACGGGGGTAGAGAAGGCCTGTCTCGTGACCCTCCGCCATGGCATGAAAAAACAGTTCCGGTTCATCGCTCTCTGTGCCATGGTTCATGGTATGGGAGTTTGGCGTGCGGATATTCAAGGTCAAATGGTTTGTCCGCTTCGCCCGGCGGGAAAAGGTCGCGGATGAAAGCCTGAAGGAAGCGATCATGCGCGCCGAACGAGGTTTGATCGACGCTGATCTTGGCCACGGCATCATCAAACAGCGCGTGGCGCGGCCTGGCCGGGGACGTTCCGCCGGTTATCGCGTGATGGTGGCGTATCGCGCGGGAGACAGGGCCGTTTTTCTCTACGGTTTCGCCAAGAACGAGCAGGACAACATCGCGCCCGGAGAGCTGATGACATTACGTGAAATCGGTGAGGCCTGGCTTGGCGCGGACAAGACCCGGATCGCTCATGCGCTCGATGAGGAGGTTTTACAGGAGATCGGTCATGAACAAACCCATGAAACTCAGCCGCCTGACGAAGGCGCTGCTTGAAACAGCGGACGACATGTGCCGCGCCGGTATCCTGACCAAGGCCGGACATGAAAAAATCACGATGCGTCACCTTGGCGGAGCGCCCGCTTCCGTTGCCCGGCCGATCACTGGCGCGGAGATCCGGGCACTGCGCGAACGGGCGCATTTAAGTCAGGCTGTGTTCGCCCAGGTTTTGAACCTGACGGTGGGGTATGTCTCGCAACTGGAGCGCGGGACGAAACAACCGGCCGGGCCCGCTCTGGTGTTGTTGAATGTGATCCGGCGAAAGGGGATTGAGGCGATTCTGTAGATCAGAACCGGACATGCCCGCGCCCCCGGTGCCTCTGTCCCCGCAGCGCCACCCGCTCCGCCAGCACGAACGCTGCCCCCGGCCCGGTTTGCGTGAACAAACACACATCCCTCACCATCCTGGGCTCCGCCACCGGGGCCGCGAAAAACCGTTCCGCCGCGAGGCGCCACAGCGCATGCTCATGCGCCGCCAGCCGCCGCGTCAGGGTCATGTGGAAGAACCAGGCATCGAACACGTACGGATAGCCCCAGCGCGTCAGCATCGCGTCCTGCGCCGCGGTCAGGTCCGCGCGGCGGCGGCGGGCCAGTTCCGCCTCGGACGGTGGCGCGCGAAACCGGTCCAGCTCCCCGACGCAGGCATCCGCCAGGGCCTGTAACGGCGCACAGGCCAGGGTTTCCCGCAGCGCCAGGAACCCATGCACATCCCTCACCGACAGCGGAGGCAGCGCGAACGGCGCGATCCGCCCCGCCAGCCCGTCCACCGCGGCCAGCACGGCCTGCCATGAATGATCGCTGGCCAGCCGCATGGGCGGCTTCAGCGTGGCGTGGAAACCGTACCCGCGCGCATCCTCCGTGACTTCCTCGATCCCCGGCACATCCGGCTGTGCCATGGGCGCTCCGCTGACCGGGTCGCGGCCCAGCCAGGCGGCGCCGGCGGTGAACAGCGGATCGTCCTGGCGCGGGCAGTAATACACCCCCACGCGCGCCTGATCCGGCATCAGAT
>JAYVCG010000357.1:0-3106 GCA_043750075.1 Acetobacteraceae bacterium
GGTCTCTTCGACGAAAAATCTCCCCCCACCGATCCGTGGGCGCAACGCGCGGACCAGGTGCCGGGCCTGCTGTGCGCCGATCCCGACATCTACAAGAACATGAAAGCCCCCCCCGAGGGCGCCAATTCCATCGAATGGCCGATCGAGCAGGTCCGCGCCGCCGAGGCCGCCGCCCGCATCTTCTGGCCGCTTGGCAACACCCGCATCGAGAAACGCCTGCGCCTGATTCAGGCCCCCACGCTGCTGCTGTGGGGCGAGCACGACAAGATCATGCCCCGTTCCTACGCTGAAACCTTCGCGCACGGTATTGCTGGCAAGACCGAAACGAAGATCATCGCGGGCGCCGGACACCTGGCCGAACTCGACAAGCCCGCCGAGGTCGCGAAAGCCATCCTCGATTTCACCGCCTGAACAGCACACCGGAAAAGACCCCATCATGGCGCTCGATCCAGCCACACTCGATCCCGACACCAGGGCCGTTCTCGACATGGTGCGTCTCGCGGGCCGCCCGCCCTTCGAGACGCTGACCCCCGCCGAGGCCCGTCAGGCCTACACCGCCAGCCGCAAATTGCTGCAACCCCCGCCCGAGGATGTAGCGGAATCCCGTGACACCACCGTCCCCGGTCCCCTGGGCCCCATCGGCGTGCGCCTCTACCGGCCCGCCGGAACCGCCGCCGCCGATGTGCTGCCCGCCCTGGTCTGGTACCATGGCGGCGGCTGGCTTCTGGGCGATCTCGACTCCCATGACGGAGCCTGCCGCCGCTTCGCCAACGCCGCACGCTGCCGGGTCATCTCGGTCGATTACCGCATGGCGCCCGAGCACGTCTTCCCCGCCGCCGTCAACGACTGCGCCGCCGCCACCCAATGGGTCTTCGACCAGGCCCCCGCCCTGGGCGTCGATCGGGACAAGATCGCCGTGGGCGGGGATTCGGCGGGCGGCAACCTCGCCGCCGTGATGGCGCTGATGGCGCGCGACGGCACATTGCCCAAACCGGTGTTCCAGTTGCTGGTCTATCCGGCGACCGACATGATGATGACGACGGTGTCGGCGACCACCATCGGGCCGGGCGTGCCGCTGACCTCGGCGACGATGAAATGGTTCATCGATCATTACGCCAAAGGACATGAAAACGACTGGCGCGCGTCCCCGCTCCGCGCCGCCAGCCTCGCCGGGACCGCGCCCGCTTTGGTGCTGACCTGCGGTATCGACCCGCTGCGCGACGAAGGCCTCGATTACGCCAAACGGCTGGAGCGCGAGGGCGTGCGCGTGGTGCAAATGCATTACTCCGACCAAATTCACGGCTTCATGAGCATGGGCCGCATGATCCGCGCCGCCGATCAGGCCATCGACATCATGGCGCGCGTGCTGAAACAGGCACTGTGGCCGCCAGGTCCGGTGGTCTGAGCGGGGATGGTTCTCCACGGTTCGCGGCGATGACGGATTTCCACCGTGGATGAAATAACCCGCCCCCAAGCCCCCCTGGCGCGGCCCATGCTGGGCTCGCCCTTGCCGCACTGGTGCCGGATCGTGATGAACCGCGCCACGTCGGATTTCGTGGCCGGTTTGGGGCCGGAACGGTTGGACGCGCTGGAGATCTCCGGCACCGCCTGGCGGGATGCCGGGTTTCGTTCGTACGAGAGCGCGGCGTATCCGGTGTTCGATATTTGCCGTGATCGCACCTCGCGGACATATGATCTCATCATCGCCGAGCAGGTGTTCGAGCATATTCGCCATCCGCGCGACGCGGCGCGCAATGTTCTCGGAATGTTGCGTCAGGGGGGCGTGTTCATGATAACGACGCCGTTCCTGATCAAGTATCATCCGGAACCGCTCGATCTGTGGCGCTGGACCGCCACGGGGATGCGGGGATTTCTGGAGGATGCCGGATTTTCGGTGATCGCGGCTGAGTCCTGGGGCAACCGGGCCTGTGTGGCGGGGAATTTCGATACGTGGATGGATTACGATCCGGCACGGCATTCGTTGGAGAACGAGCCGGAGTTTCCCATGGTGGTCTGGGCTTTCGCGCGGCGTGTTCAGGTACAGACGCCACGCGACAGACTGGCCGCTTATGCCAGAGTGATGCGCCGCAAACTGCACCGGGCGCGTGTTCCGGCCCCTTGAGGGAAACGGCTTTACCGCGCTTTCCTGGTCCGCATGGTGGAAAGACCGCTTTTTCAGCACAGAGTTCAAGGCGAGGCAGCGGAGCACACGGAGCCTCGTTGCGCGCGCGAAGCGCCCTGACCCGCGGCGCGTGTTCGTTTTAAGGCGACGCGCGGAAATTATCGCTCCCATTGAGTGCCCGCCGATATGATAACCGTATAACCTGACGCATTTATTGTTGCGCGCCGCCCAAGGACGCGGGAGGCTGGCGGAGCTTCCACGCTCCGTGTGCTCCGCTGCCTCATCTTGAACTCTGTGCTGAAAAGCGGCCTTTCCACCATTCGAACCTGAAGGGCGGAGAAGAAGCTTTCAGATCACCCCTTCCTCCGCCAGTTTCTCCACATCCGATTTCGACATGCCCAGCATGGAGGTCAGCAGCCACTCATTGTCCTCGCCATACCCAGGGGCCCCCCGATTGACCGGCCCGCCAATATAAGCCGGGGTGCGGGAGAACTTCATCGGCAGTTCATACACCGGCCAGGTGCCGATCTTCGTGCCCGTCACCTCCGTCAGCCATTTCAGGTGCCGCAACTGAGGATCGTTGTCACACCGGTCCTCGGCGTTCTGGCACACACCCGCCGGAACGCCCGCCTTTTGCAAAATCATCATCACGTCCTCGGCGGTCCGGGTCGCGGTCCAGGCGCCCACGGCGGCATCGAGCGTGTCCTGATGCGTCATCCGGTCCGCCAGCGTGGCGAAGCGCGTTTCGCTGATGCCCGCGAGATTCGCGACAACAGCCCAATGCGCTTCGGTGAAGCAGGCGATGGCGATCCAGCGATCCTGGCCCAGACACCGATAAGCACCATGCGGCGCGGCGGGAATGTAAGGCGAGCGATTGCCGTACCGCCGCCATTCCCGCCCGTTCGCCGACCAGTCGAGCACCGTGGCGCCAGTGAGAAAAAGTCCGGATTCACATTGCGAGGCGTCGATCCACTGGCCCTCGCC
>JAYVCG010000358.1:0-13976 GCA_043750075.1 Acetobacteraceae bacterium
CCGTTGAAGGAAGTGCGCGCCGCCGGTCCATACACGGTCGAGTACGAACTGAGCGAGCCGTTCTCGGAACTGCTCCTGCAACTGACGATGTTCACCAACGTCATCCTGAACCAGGACAACGTGGAGCAACTGGGCAAGGATTACGGCATCTCTGGCCTGGACGGCACCGGCCCGTGGTGCTTCGTGTCATGGACGCCACGCACCGAAACGATCCTGCGCCGTCACGATGCCTATCGCTGGGGCCCCTCGATGTACAAAAACCCTGGTCCGGTTAAATTCGACCGCATGGTGATCAAGATCATCCCCGAGGAATCGAGCCGTCTCGCCGCCATGATGTCCGGCCAGTTCGATTACACCAGCGCCTTTCCCCGCCAGTTCATCGCGCAGGCGAAAGCCACGCCGTCGCTGGAAGTCCAGGAGGCGAAGGGCGCGTTCGGATTGTTGTATTTCGGATACAAAACCTC
Source organism: Acetobacteraceae bacterium (assembly GCA_043750075.1). Lineage (GTDB taxonomy): Bacteria > Pseudomonadota > Alphaproteobacteria > Acetobacterales > Acetobacteraceae > Rhodopila. The sequence goes on from JAYVCG010000358.1 coordinate 465, forward strand.
GCGCGACATGGTGTCCGATCCGCGCGTGCGGGAGGCGATGAACATCGCCATCAACCGCGCCCAGATCAACACCGGGATCATGCTGGGTCAGGCCAAACCCGCGTTCACCTATGTCGATCCCGCGGCGCAGGACCATGCGCCGGCGACGATGGGGATCATCAGGGAGGATGTGGAGCGGGCGAAACGTTTGCTGGATGAAGCGGGATGGAAACCGGGCGCCGATGGCATCCGGGAAAAGGACGGCGTGAAGCTGGCGCCGAAGGTTCTGTTCACGATCGGCAACAATTCGGCGCGTCCCGCCGAGGCGATCCAGGGTTATTTGCGCAAGATCGGCATCGACTGGCGGTTGAACGGGTTGGATTCGACCATCTCTCCGATCAGGATGGGCGAGCAGGACTATGAAATCTGGTCCGTCACGGTGCCCTACATGTCGGCGGGCGATCTGATGAACCTGTATTTCGATTCGAAGAACATTCCGACTCCCAACCGGATGAACTGGAAGGACGCGCGCACCGACGCGCTGCTCGCCGCGGGGCGGGAAGCTCTGACGCCGGAAGACCGCGGACGGAACTACAGGGAGGTGCAGGAACTGGTGATGAAGCAGCATCTGTGGATGCCGGTGCTGGAAGTCACCATCCATCAGGTCACGCACCGGCGGCTGAAGAACACGCGCCCGCACATGCTGTACAACAGCACGATCTACAAGGCGCTCGATTTCTCCCATTAAGCGGCCCGGGCACCACACCGGACAACGGAGCTTTCATGGCTGAACCCATTCTACGGGTCCGCGATCTGAAAACGTATTTCGATACGGATCGCGGATTGTTCCGGGCGGTTGACGGCATCAGCTTCGACGTGGGCGCCAGGCGCACCGTCGGTCTGGTGGGCGAGTCCGGCTGCGGCAAAAGCGTCACCTCCCTGTCGATCATGGGATTGATCCCCATGCCGCCGGGCCGCATCGACGGCGGGGAAATCCTGTTCGAGGGCCGCGACGTGCTGCGTCTTCCCGCCGATGAACGGCGCAGGCTGCGCGGCGGCAAGATGTCGATGATCTTTCAGGAACCGATGACCTCGCTCAAACCGGTGCGCACGGTGGGACATCAGATCGTCGAGTGCATCCGCGCCCATGTGCCGCTGTCAGCTCAGGCGGCCCGTGAACGCGCGATCGAGATGCTCGATCTGGTGCGCATTCCCTCGCCCGCCTCACGCATCGATGATTATCCGCATCATATGTCGGGCGGCATGCGCCAGCGCGTGATGATCGCCATGGCGCTGTCCTGCGAGCCCAGTTTGTTGATCGCCGATGAGCCGACCACCGCGCTGGACGTGACGATCCAGGCACAAATTCTCGATCTGCTGCGCGATCTCCAATCCCGCCTCGGCATGGCCATTCTCATCATCACCCACGATCTGGGCGTGATCGCTGAGATCGCCGAGGATGTCGTCGTGATGTACGCGGGCAAGATCGTGGAAACCGCGCCGGTGCGCGATCTTTTTGGCGACCCGCAACATCCCTACACGATCGGTTTGCTCGGCTCGATCCCGCGTCTGGACGCGGACCGCGCGCGTTTGTCCACCATTGAGGGCACGGTGCCCTCGCCCCAGGCGCAACCAAAAGGCTGCCGTTTCTCCCCGCGCTGCCCGTTCGCCGACCGCCGCTGCCGGGAGGAGCCGCCGCCGTTACTGGAAATCACGCCCGGCCATCTCGCCGCCTGCTGGAAAGCGCCCATCGAACTCAACGTGGGAGCAGCGGCATGACCGAGGCGCCGGTTCTCAAGGTCGATCACCTGGTCAAGCATTTCGCGATCCGCCGCGGCATGATCATGGCCAAAACCGTGGGCCATGTGCGCGCCGTCGATGATGTGAGCTTCGAGATCGCGCGCGGCGAGACCCTGGCGCTGGTCGGGGAATCGGGCTGCGGCAAATCCACCACCGGACGGCTGATCCTGCGGTTGATCGAGCCAACCAGCGGCTCCGTCAGTTTCAACGGCACCGACATCGCCGGGCTGGACAAGGCGTCGATGCGGAAGATGCGGCGGCACATTCAGTTCATCTTTCAGGACCCGTACGCCTCGCTCAATCCCCGCATGACGGTGGGCGAGATGCTGGCCGAACCGCTGGACGTTCACGGTCTGGAACGAGGCGCCGCGCGTGAGGCGCGCGTGGGGGAATTGCTGCGGGTGGTCGGTCTGCTGCCGGAGCACGCGCGGCGGTATCCGCATCAGTTTTCCGGCGGACAGCGCCAGCGGATCGGCATCGCGCGGGCTTTGGCGGTGAAGCCGGACCTGATCATTTGCGACGAGCCGGTCTCGGCGCTGGACGTGTCGATCCAGGCGCAGGTGGTCAACCTGTTGCAGAATTTGCAGGAGCGGTTTGGGTTATCCTATTTGTTCATCGCGCATGATCTCGCGGTGGTGAAGCACATCAGCCACCGGGTCGCGGTGATGTATCTGGGCAAGCTGGTGGAGATCGCGGACAAACGCACGCTTTACGCACGACCGCTGCATCCTTACACACAGGCTTTGTTGTCCGCGATTCCGAAGCCCGACCCGACGCTCGACAGCAGCCGCATCATCCTGAACGGGGACGTGCCCAGTCCGATCAATCCGCCGGCGGGGTGCCGGTTCAATACGCGGTGCGCGTACGCTCAGGCGCGGTGCGGCGTGGAGGAACCGGAGTTGCGCGACGCGGGCGGCGGACATCGCGTGGCGTGTCATTTTCATGATACGATTCCCGTGCATTCCGCGATGGCGGGTGTCTCGACCCTTGGCGGCAAATTCGCGGAACGGCTGGCCTTGTTTGAGGCCGCCAGGGCGCATGTCCCGAAACACTGACGCCATGGCAGCTAATTCTTTTTACGCAACGACCTGGCGAACAGGGAACCGGCCTCGGTGAAGCCGGTCGCCTGGCAAAAATCACGCATTTCCTGTTGTCCGGGGGGCACCAGCAGCGTCAGGGCGCCGCAGCCCGCGACACGGGCCGCCTGGGCCGCCGCCTTGACCAGCAGGCGGCCAATGCCCCGGCGGCGTTCCTCCGGGCCGACCAGCAGCGTGGTGATCTGCGCCGTGGGGTGGTCGGCATCCGGCGTCCGATACCAGTGCAGCACGGCCAGGCCGCTCGGTGGTCCCCATTCCAGCGCCAGCAGCGCGGCGCCCGATTCCTGACGCAGCGCGTCCAGACGCTCCGCCAGGACACGCTGCGCGATCACGAGGCCCGCCATGCTCAGCAGTTCCGCCACACCGGCCGCGTCGGCGCCGGTGGCGGCACGGATTTCCAGGCCGTGGCGGGTTTTCAACAAGCCTCTCCTTCTTCCTGGCCGGTCAGCACGCGGCGGGACGGCCCTCAGCAGAAACCAGCCCTCCCCGTTTGTCCACGCGCGGGTGCTGGTCCGGGTGACTTTGCCGCGTCCATCGCCACCGCGTAGAGTGCGGCACGGGGAGATCAAGGCGACATGCGGACCTATGATTACATCGTTGTCGGCGCCGGTTCCGCCGGAGCGGCCATCGCCAACCGGCTCTCGGCCGACCCGCGCCATCGGGTGCTGCTGCTGGAGGCCGGTCCCGCCAGCCATCCCTGGTCCCGCGTCCCGATCGGCTACGCGAAGCTCATCACCAATCCGGCGGCCAACTGGCTGTACCGTTCACAGCCCGAGGCGAACACCAACGGACGCGCTCTGCCGGTGCCGCGTGGCAAGATTCTGGGCGGTTCCAGCGCGATCAACGGCCTCGCGTTCGTGCGCGGCCAGGCCCAGGATTTCGATACATGGGCGCAGATGGGGAACCAGGGGTGGAGTCATGAGGATGTGCTGCCGTTCTTCCGGCGCATGGAAAGTTACGATGGCGAGGGGGACGATGCGTTGCGCGGGCGGGATGGGCCGTTGCGTGTCACCAACCCCGCGCCGCGCGATCCGCTGTATGCCGCGTTGATCCAGGCGGCGGGTGAGACCGGCATTCCGCACAATCCCGATTACAACGGCGCCAGCCAGGAGGGCATCGCGATGAGTCAGGCGACCATCGCTTCTGGCCGCCGGATGAGCACGGCCCGTTGCTATCTCGATCCGATCCGCGCGCGCGGGAATTTACACATCGAAACCGGCGCGCTGGCCGGGGCGCTGATCCTGGAAGGCACGCGCTGCGTTGGTGTCCGCTATGCCGTGGGGGACGAGACACGGGAAGCGCGCGCGGCGCGGGAGGTCGTGGTCAGCGCCGGATCGATCAACTCCCCGCAATTGCTGGAGGTCTCAGGCATCGGTCAGCCCGAGCGGTTGCGCGCCCTGGGGATCGCGGTGCGTCACGCTTTGCCCGGCGTTGGCGAGAACCTGCGCGATCATTACGCGCCCAGAACCCGGTGGGCGGTTGGCGCGAAAGGCGTGACTTTCAACGACAGGGCGCGCGGGTTCGGCCTCGTGGGTCAGGCGCTGCGCTACGCCCTGTCCGGCCAGGGCCTTCTCGGCATGGTGGCGGCGCCGATCCGCGCCTTCGTCCGCTCACGGGAGGGTCTCGAAGCCCCCGACGTGCTTCTGGGCTGGGTGCCCATGCTCACCGAGACTGGACCCAAGGGCCCGAAACTCTCCCGCCAGTCCGGGGTGACGTGCTACGCGCACCCGATGCGGCCAGAGAGCAAGGGGCATGTCCACATCACCTCCGCCGATCCGCGCCAGCCGCCCGCGATCCAGTTCAATTTCCTGTCCTCGCCGGTGGACGCGGAACTCACCGTACGCGCGGTCCGCATCGCCCGCGCCATCATGAACGCCCCGGCGATGGCATCCATGCAAGTAACGGAAATCGCGCCCGGCGTGTCCGAGACCTCGGACACCGCCATCCTGGACTGGGTGAAACGGGTGGCGGAAACCACCTACCATCCGGTCGGGACATGCAAGATGGGGTCCGATCCCATGGCGGTGGTGGACGCGCGGCTGCGGGTGCATGGGATCGAGGGGCTGCGCGTGGCCGATGCCTCGATCATGCCGACGCTCACATCGGGAAACACCAACGCGCCCTCGATCATGATCGGGGAGAAGGCGGCGGACATGGTGTTACAGGATCGCGCGGGGTGATGGTCAATGTCCGTCCGGAAAATTTCGTCAGTCCTGAAGACAGGAAACCGTCATCCCCGCGCCGCGACGGAGCCGGGTGGCGGATGGAGACCGTTTCGGTCATGTATTTTTCTTCCCGGTTGATCCGGTTTTGCCTCGGTGAATGGCCGTGCTGGGCGTCACGCGGCAGGGTAGTCCCCGGGCCGGGCATCCGGCAATGGCGAGAGGGCCAGGCAACGGGGCAATCGCCTGAAGAAAGAATAAGGCCGGGGCTCCGCGTCATGCCTTTGGCATGTTTCGCATGACGGGAATGTCCCCTGGAGTCTCCAGTGGATGGTTTTCAAAGGTGAGCCTTTGGTGGAGGGCCAGGAGGCAAAACCTCCCAAGGGGCCATGAGGCGGATTTCAGGGCAAAGCTCTGACTGTTTTCCTTCAGGCGATTACCCTCCCTCACCTGACTTACAATGGCGCGATGTTGATCGGGGGCCACTGGATACCGCTTTGGCGGTCGCGGACAAAATTCTTACCACCCGTTCTGCCTTTGGCGCGGCCAGGCTCGGATCTCAATGGCCGATCCTCATGCCCGCACTGATCAGAACTCTCCGCCCCGCGGATCGCGTCAGTTTTCTGGCGAACCATGGCTGGCCCTCCCCCTCTATCATTGTATGAAATGTTATATCATAACAATCTCTCGTGCTGGTTCCACCCAGACGCTGTTCGAGGGAGTACGATGAAACAGATCAGTACGATCACGGCGCTGGCCGCGCTGCTCGCGCTGTCCAACAGCCCCGCCATGGCCGAAGACACGGCTGTTCAGTCCATCCGTCAGGAAATCGCGCGCATGCGCCGGGAATACGAGGCGCGCATCGAAAGTCTGGAAAGACGTCTGAACCAGGCGGAGGCCGCGCCGAATCGCGCGGCCTCCGTGCCCTCAAGAGCGAAAAGGCGCGGCGAGACACAATCGGGCCGTGCCACCGCCCCAACGGAGACAGCCGGTCAGTCAGCCGAAACGCCCGCTCCACCCATCATCCAGCCCGCCACGGTCCCCGCCGGGTCCACAGGATCGGCCGGTGCGTTCAATCCGGGCATCAGCGTGATCCTGAACGGCACCGCCGCCGGTTCACGCCGCGATCCCGCCAACTACCGTATTCCTGGCTTTGCTCTCTCGCCGGACGCGAGGCCCGTGGAGCGCGGCTTCGCACTGGGCGAATCCGAGATCACCCTGTCGGCGAACATCGATCAGGTGCTGTATGGCGCCCTGACGGTCTCCCTCGCCCGTGACAACTCCGTCTCGGTCGAGGAAGCGTTCATCCAGACCACCAGCCTGCCGGGCGGCTTCACCCTGAAGGGCGGACGCTTCTTCTCCGGCATCGGCTATATGAATGAGCAGCACGCCCACACCTGGGACTTCGTTGACGCGCCGCTCCCCTATCGCGCCATGCTCAACAACCAATACGGGGACGATGGCGCCCAGGTCCGCTGGCTGGCGCCCACGAAAATGTTCATCGAACTAGGGGGAGAAGCCTTCCGGGGTGACGCCCTCCCCGCGTATGGCGCGGTGAACAAGGGCTTCGGCAGCTTCAGCCTGTTCGCCCATGTCGGCGATGATATCGGCCCTGGGGGCGAGGGCGGTTCCTGGCGGGTTGGCGTGTCCGAACTATGGACCCGCGCCTCTGGGCTGGCCTCCGGCGCGGACAGCTTCACCGGCACCGACCGGCTGACCATCATTGATGGGGTCTACAAATGGGCGCCAGACGGCAACTTCGCGGACCGGTATTTCAAGCTTCAGGGGGAATACTTTCACCGCGTCGAGGAAGGCAGGTTCAACGGCACCAAGGCATCACACCAGCAGCAAGGCTTCTATGTCCAGGCTGTCTGGCAGTTCATGCCACGATGGCGCGTGGGGGCTCGCTACGATCAGGTCTGGGGTGGCGCGCCCGGCGCGGCCCTGGCGTTCACTCCCTGGAACCCGCGCGGCCATGTCGGCAGGCGCGGAAGTCTGATGGTCGATTATTCCACGAGCGAGTTTGGCCGGTTCCGTTTGCAAGGCAATCTGGATTACTCAACCGGCAAATACGATCCCCAGGTGATCCTGCAATACACCGTGAGCCTGGGCGCTCACGGTGCCCATGCCTATTGAAGGGACAGAGGATGAGAAACGCGCTGATCGCCGCCGGGCTGCTTCTGTTGATCCTCTCCGGACGCGCCGAGGCCCTTCAGGTGTTCGCCTGCGAACCGGAATGGGGTGCGCTCGCGGCGGAGATCGGCGGCGAAGCCGCTGATGTCTTCACCGCCACCACGGCCCGCCAGGATCCGCATCAGATCCAGGCCCGCCCCGCCCTGATCGCGCGCATCCGTGCCGCCGATCTGGTGGTTTGCACGGGGGCCGAACTGGAAGTGGGCTGGATGCCGGTGCTGTTGCGCCAGGGCGCCAACGCCAGGGTCCAGCCCGGAAGTCCGGGTTACTTTGAGGCAGCGCGTCATGTCCGCCTGCTGGAAGTGCCAGCCAGGCTTGATCGCGCCGAGGGCGATGTCCATGCCGCCGGGAATCCGCATATCCAGACCGATCCGGGGAACGTCAGGGCCGTGGGCATCGCGCTCGCCCAGCGCATGGCCGAACTCGATCCCGCTCACGCCGCTCTCTATCGGACCCGCGAACAGGCTTTCCGTGCCCGTCTGGACGCCGCCATGGCGCGGTGGCGAACGGAAGCCGCGCCGCTCAGGGGCGTGGTGGTGGCGGTGCAACACAAAAGTTGGGTGTATCTCCTCACCTGGCTCGGAATGACCGAGGCGGCGGCGCTTGAACCAAAGCCGGGAGTGCCCGCCAGCCCTGGTCATATCGCTCAGATGATTGACGAATTGCCGCGAAAGAAGGTGCGGATGATCCTCCACGCGGCCTACCAGGACCCGAGACCCTCGGAATTCGTCTCCGGCAAGACCGGCATCCCGGCCGTGGCGCTGCCGTTCACGGTCGGCGGCACGAGCCAGTCGGGGGATCTGATCGCCCTCCATGACGATACGATCCGCCGTCTGCTGGCGGGACTGAGGGCCAATGCTCAGCGTCACTGAACTGCTGATCCTGGGTCCGGCTCTCCTGGCCGGGCTGCTCGTGCTCGCCACCCATGTTCCGTTGGGGCGCATGGTGCTGGATCGCGGCATCGTGTTCATCGACCTCGCCATCGCTCAGGTGGCGGGACTGGGAGTCGTGCTGGCGGACGGACTGGGGTGGGAGCCCAACGCATGGTCCGTCCAGGCCAGCGCGATGAGCGCCGCCCTGCTGGCGGCGGCCTTCCTGGTCTGGACGGAGCGGCATTGGCCGCATGTGCAAGAGGCCATCATCGGAGTCGTGTTCGTGGTCGCCGCCAGCGCCGAGATCATTGTTTTCAGTTTCAATCCGCACGGAGCCGAGCATCTCAAGGACCTTCTGGCCGGTCAGATCATCTGGGTGACGAACGGACAATTGATCGCCGCGGCGGTCTCGACCCTGCTCGTGCTGGTCATCGCCGCCCGCTTCGATCTCACGAAGCGCCGTGTCCTGTTCCACGCGCTGTTCGCGGTATCCATCACCACGTCGGTGCAATTGATCGGCGTATTTCTGGTCTTTGCCTCGCTGATCATTCCCGCACTGGCGGCGCAAGGCACACGGCGGCCCTTGCTGGCGGGCCACGCCGTGGGAGTGGCGGGGTATGTCCTGGGGCTTGTGGCATCGGCTATCCTGGACCTGCCTTCCGGAGCGGCGATCGTTTGCGCCCTGGCGGCAACCGCCATCTGCGCCGGGAGTGTGCGATTGTCGATCGTCCGCGCCCGCCACGCCCCTGGGCCGTCGCAACAGTCCTGACCGGGCTCACGCGGCAGGCATGATCCGGTGTGACTCGCGCGCCGGATCAGCGGACTGTGGCGGCGATGATGGCCAGGATGGGCACGCCCGCCGCCTCCGCCCCTCGCGGCACGCCCGCCAGCCCTCTCGCATCATACATGGCGCGAACGCTCCAATGTCCCTACATCCCCCGCATGACATTCCCTTCCGTCCATCCGATGCTCGACGCGGCGCTCATCGCCCGCGGTTATCTCGAACCGACCGAGGTGCAATCCGCCGTCCTCCAGCCCAAGGCCCTGGGCCGCGATTTGCTGGTCTCGGCCCGCACCGGGTCCGGCAAGACCGTGGCCTTCGGCCTCGCCGCCGCTTCCACGCTGATGCCAGAAGGCGGCATGCCCCCGCCGGGCGCCCCCATCGCCCTCGTCATCGCGCCCACGCGCGAACTGGCGTTGCAGGTTCAGACCGAACTCGCCTGGCTGTACGCGGGCGCGCGGATCGCCTCCTGCGTGGGCGGCATGGACATCAGGCGGGAGGCGCGGGCGCTCCAGTCCGGCTGCCACGTCGTGGTCGGCACGCCGGGCCGTCTGGGCGATCACCTGCGGCGCGGCAACCTCGACCTCTCGGCGCTGAAGGTCGCCGTGCTGGACGAGGCGGACGAGATGCTCGACCTCGGCTTCCAGGAGGAACTGGAATTCCTGCTCCAGGCCGCTCCGGCTGAGCGGCGGACACTGATGTTCTCGGCCACCATCCCGCACGACATCGTCAGCCTGGCGCGGAAATACCAGCGCGACGCCCTGCGGATCGACACCGTCGACCGCTCGCAGCCGCATGACGACATCGAATACCGCGCCATCACCGTCGCGGGCCACGAAACGGACGCGGCACTGGTCAATGTCCTGCGCTGGTACGAGGCCCCCGGCGCGCTGGTGTTCTGCGCTACCCGCGACGCCACCCGCCGCCTGCATCAGTCCCTGGTGGAGCGTGGTTTCGCCGCCGTGATGCTGTCCGGGGAACTGAGCCAGCATGAGCGCACCACGGCACTCGACGCGCTACGGTCCGGGCGCGCGCGCGTGGGCGTGTGTACCGATGTCGCCGCCCGCGGCCTCGATCTGCCCGCGCTGGATCTGGTGGTGCATGCCGATCTGCCAACCAACCCCGAGACGCTGCTCCACCGCAGCGGCCGCACCGGACGGGCGGGGCGCAAAGGCGTTTCCGTCCTCATCGTCCCGTATTCCAAACGCCGCCGCGCCGAGCAGGTCACCACCGCCGCCCGCGTCCGCGTCACCTGGGCCAACGCGCCCGGCGCGGACGACATCACTGGGCGCGACCAGGAACGGCTGCTGACCGACCCGATGCTGGAAATGCCCGAGGGCGCCGAGCGCGCCGCCGCCGAGGCGTTGCTGGCGCAACACGATCCCGTTGCCATCGCCGCCGCTCTGTCACGGTTGTATCGCCGTCAGTTGCCGGAACCGGTGGCGATCACCCAGGCGCCGCCGCCCGCGCAGTATCGCGCGTCCAGGGAAATGTCCGGGAGAGAGTTTCAGGGACGGGAGAAACCGGAGGGTGAGCGTGCTCCGGCGCGCGCGAAGGGACCGGCGGGGGATGTCACGCAGTTTCGCATCGCGATTGGGCGCAATCAGGGTGCGGACCCGAAATGGCTGCTGCCGTTGCTGTGCCGTGCCGGTGGCGTGACCCGGCGCGAGGTGGGCGCCATCCGGGTGTTCGACACCGATACGAGATTCGAGATCAGCCGGGAGGTGAGCGCGGCGTTCGCCGCCGCCACCGCCACGCCCGCCGCCAACGAACCACGAATCACCCCCATTGGTGATGGTCCGATGCCAGAACGGACGTTCCACGGCAAACCCGCCGCGCGGGCGCATCAGGGCGGACGCGCGAAGCGGAGTGCCTGAGACCAGTGCGCTGCCGCACCCCGCCAGGGGGGCCCCGGAGGGACATACCCCGAGGGGGGAGCCCCGCCTGGTTGTATCCCCCTCTCATCCTGACCTTGCTGACGGAGGATGTGTGCCAGGAAATCCTGGCTTTTCCCCCTGTGGAGGGAGATGACGGCGGAGGCTCGATCTGGCGTCTCCAGGCCGCCATCGTCACCCTGCTGCTCGCGGCCGTGGTTCCCGCGGGCGTCACCATCAATGGCTTCATCCGCGCCGCTCCCGCCCTGCTGCCGCGCCTCGCCGGGGCCAGACGAAAACGGCAGAGGCAGAAAATTCCTCCCGCCACGGCTTAATCGAACGCACAGGGGGCCTGGTCCCGCGCCTGCCCGGCCCAATAAATCCCCCCGTTAACGGAATCTTCAGATTTTCGCGTGATACTGGTCTTCTGATCGCACGAGGATCGTTAGGTCATGAACTCTGTCCAACTGGGGCTGTTGCTCGCCGTCACGGCGCCATTCCTTCTCGCCATATGGGCCGCGTTCCTGAACCGGCAACTGGCGCCGGCGGCTGTCCTGGACCCTCCGTCCGGTTTCCTTCCCTCCGGCACACGGTTCGCGGCGGAAACACTCAATCTCGCCGCCATGGCCCAGGTGGTGGCGGAGGCTCTGGAACCGCTGGCCCATGCGCATCACGTCCGGATTTGCCTGGCGGTGCCACAGGGCATGACGGTGCGGGCCGATCCTGACGCGCTGCGCATGGTGTTGCGGGAAACCTTGTTGATCGCGATGCGCGCCACTCCGGGCGGCCAGGTCATGCTCTCGGCGCTGACGGTGGGGACGGAATCACACGTTCGCATCACCGATGACGGCACCGGGGCGTGGCAGCAAAGGCGCGAAAGCATGGCGCGCGGCGCGGAGGAACTGATCGCCCTGCAAGGCGGCCGGCTCGTCGTCTCGGCACGCCCAGGAAGGGGGACGACAGTGACGATACGGCTGCCCATGCCGGGTGAGGGTCTGGCGGGCGAAGCCACGGCCACGCCTGAACCGGCGATGCGGGAACCCGCGGCCCAGACGCCGGTTCTGACCGGACAGGCGGCCTGAGCGCGTCCCTCCCTTGGTCAGGCCGGAGCAGCGGTGCATACTGCCCGCAGCCAAGGAGCGGGAGCCAGCGATGCCGGTCGAAAAGCAGCCCTATCGAGACGCGATGGCCCGGTTGGGCGCGGCGGTGAACGTGATAACCACGGACGGACCAGGGGGGCGGTACGGTTTCACCGCCTCGGCGGTCACCAGTGTCACGGACACCCCGCCCACCCTGATCGTGTGCGCCAACCGGTCGAACGATTCCTACCCCGCGTTCATCACGAACAAGGTGCTGTGCGTGAACACGCTGACCCCGGTGCAGGAAGGGCTGTCGCCGATCTTCGCCGGCATGACCGATCATTCCGATGAGGAACGGTTCACCGGCCATGACTGGCACACGATGGAAACCGGCTCGCCGGTGCTTGACCAGGCGCTGGCCGTGTTCGATTGCCGTATCACCCAGGTCGTCGAATCCGGCACGCACGACGTGTTCTTCTGCTCGGTCGAGGCGGTGCGGGTCGGCACGGCGAAAGAAGGGTTGATTTACTATGGACGCGGCTATCACGCGGTGACGGCGAAAAGCTGAGACCAGCCGCTATGCACGCTCCGGTTCCCGCACCCCCAGCCGCTCCAGCCTGGGCAGCACCTCCGCGAGGAAATACGGGATTTCCTTGAGGTAATCGACGAAAGCGACCGTGCAACCGGCGAGGCCCGTGGCGCTCATCCGCGCCATCTCGTCCGCGATGTCGTCCGGTGTGCCGATGAACGGGTAAACACCGGGATAAGCGCCCGCGTAGGCCAGACCCGTGGCGCGGTGATAACGATTCTCCATTGGCCGGACGATCTGGCGGCCGCCATCGGAGATGGTCGCGCCGCGGTTTTCCCGGTAATACGCCTGACCTTCGGGATCGGACATTTCCTCGGCGAAATAATGGAAATAGTCTTCCGCTTCCTTGCGCGTCGGGCGGCACACGACATGCCCCATGGTGAACACCGAGATCGCGCGGCCGTACCGCGCCATGTGCGCGCCGACATCCGCCAGCAGCGGCGGCGCCTGTTCCAGGTCCGTGACGTTGAGGAACAGCACGTCCGCCGCCCGCGCCGCGAAATCCCTCCCCTTGGGGGAAAATCCCGCCGACATCACGGCGGGCCAGGGGCGCTGGAGGGAAACGGGATCGGTATGGAGTTTTTTCAGATGAAAGAATCTTCCGTCCCAGTCGAACTCCGGCCCGCCGCTGAGCATTCTCGACCATATCTCGAACCATTCCAGCCCGTGCTCGTACCGGCTTTCAGGGTCGATGGTGACGCCGTGCAGATCGAACTCGTTCTGATTCCAGCCGCAGACGATGTTCAGGCCCGCGCGGCCGTGGCTGATGTGGTCGATGGTGGCCAGCGCCTTGGCCGCGAAAGCCGGTGTCACCAGCGGCACATGCACGGTGGAGAAGATCGCGATGCGTTTGGTCAGCGCGCTCAGCGCGGCGCCATGCGTCAGCGTCTCGAACGAGCGTCCGTAGACGTTGGCCTTGCCCTGATAGCCGCGCCATTTGGCGACGGGCAGGATGAATTCCAGGCCCGCTTCGTCAGCCAATTGGCTCATGGCGGCGATGTCGTCCCAGCGGCAGGGCCAGCGTTCCGGGGCGAGGCTCATGGTCAGGCCGCCGTCGCAATTGGCGCTGAACACGCCAAGCTTGAA
>JAYVCG010000359.1:0-6060 GCA_043750075.1 Acetobacteraceae bacterium
CCAATAGCGCGCTTCCGTTTCGGTCGGGTTCGGATTGATGTCGAGCAGCGCCTTCGACGCCACGATCAGGCCCGGCGTGCAGAAGCCGCATTGCAGCGCCGCGTGTTCCAGGAACTTCTGCTGCACCGGATGCAGCTTGTCGCCCTGCGCGATGCCCTCGACAGTAACGATTTCCTTGCCCTCGGCTTCAACGCCAAGCACGAGGCAGGAGCAAACCACGACGCCGTCCATCATGACCGAGCAGGCGCCGCAATCGCCCGACGCGCAGCCTTCCTTGCTGCCAGTCAGGCCGACGACATCGCGCAGCACGTCGAGCAGGGTCTGCTGCGGCTCGCAAAGATATTCGGCGGACTCGCCGTTGATGGTGGTGGAGACCTGTGTTTTCGCCATGGTTCAGTGAGCCTTCACGATTGTGCCGGATGCGCGATCGAACGCGATTTTCGCCACGCGGCGGGCAAGCACGCCAGCCACCTTGGTGCGGTATTCGATCGTTCCGCGTTTGTCATTGATCGGTTTGCAGGCGGCCTGCGCCGCCGCGTCGATGGCGGCCAGCGTCGCGTCGTCGAGCGTATGCCCGATCAGCGCGTCCGACATCGCCTTGACCAGCAGCACGGTCGGCGCGACGGCGCCAAGCGAGGCCCGCGCGGCGATGCAGACACCCTTTTCATCGAGCGTCACGCTGATGCCGCAGCCCACCACCGCGATGTCCATTTCCGTCCGCGGGATGAAGCGCAGATAGGCATCGCCGGAGCGCGCCGGACGCACCGGGAATTTGAATTCCAGGATGAACTCGTCCTTGGCGAGGCTGGTGCGGCCCGGCGCCGTCGGGATCTGCTCGACGGGCACCTCGCGGCGGCCCTTGCTGCCCACCACCACGGCGACGGCCGCGGCGGCATACAGCGCGGGCACGGAATCGGCGGCGGGCGAGGCATTGCACAGATTGCCCGCCAGCGAGCAGCGGCCCTGCACCTGCTGCGAGCCAATCAGATCAAGCGCCTCGACCACGCCCGGCCAGGATTTGTTCATGCCCGCATGGGCCTCGACCACGGCGCCCGGCGTGGCGGCGCCGACGATCAGGGCGCCGTTTTCCTCACGGATGCCCATGATCCCTGGAATTTTCTTGGTATCGACGATCAGTTCCGGCTTCAACCGGCCCGACCGCATTTGCACCAGAAGGTCGGTCCCCCCGGACAGAACCTTCGCGAGGCCGGATGAACCGGCCAGAAGTTTGACCGCGTCATCCACCGAAGTGGGCGCGGTGTAAGTGAGACCTGACATCGTGGCTCCCAATATATGCTTGTCGTCCCTCTGGTCCGGGGAACCCTGTCCGCCCCCAGGACCGCTACGGGGCGCACGTTATGCGATCATCGCGCCCCGGTCGAGAGGGTGGGGCCGGGTCTGGGCGCCGTCCCTGACCAGCGTGAACGGGCAAGGCCTTTTCCCCTGGCCCGCGCCATGCCGGGCGGTGAGGCCGTGAAGTGCTCACCACGGAGGACGCGGAGAACCACGGAGAGGCACGGAGAGGTGCCCCGTTCGCGGACCCTCGTTCGTATCCGGAGCAAGCGCATGGGCATCGCGTTCCGTGCTGGCGGACAGGCGGCAAACTTCACCACGGAGTTCGCCAGCAGCCACGCGGGCCGCACCCCCATGGGGAGAAAATGGCGGCTTTCCACGGTTTTGAGCGAACGACCGCTTCCATTTACATGGTAGACACCGATGCACAGAGATACTCCCTTTCGTTCAAGAAAAAATCCTTGTTCATGGAAGGAGAAAGCTCGGTGTCTCTGTGGTGAGGCTTTCGCGTACCGTGACCCAGACGGAACGCCGGAGTGTCCCGCCATCGTGGTCCGTGACTCCGGTCAGCACCGCCAGGTTTCATTCCAAAGGGCCAGAGGACCAGGGAACCAGAGGGAGAACATCATTCTGGGTTCATGCCCTTTTCCGGCGGCGGGTGACCGCTGCGCGGCGGCGTGGTGGCACGGTCCCCCTGATCTTCCCCGTTCCCCGTTCCTCTGGCCCTCTGGAATGAATCCTTTCCGCCGTTTCCCCACCCCTTGCCCCGCCCATGTCCCCCGCCAGCCCCCCCGGAACACAAAACACTCCCCTCCTCCGTGCGCCTCCGTGGTTCTTCGCGTCCTCCGTGGTGAGAATCTCTTCGCGCTTTTTCACCCCGCCCGGCCCCCACCCCATGGACGGGACGGCATCCCGCCCCAACCTGACAGGGCAATCGGATGAACCGGGCCTGGGACACGCGTTGCCCCGGATCAGGGCCGGTCAGGGGAAGGAAGGGTTTTCAACCGCGGATGAACGCGGATGTTCCTGGCTGTTTCACCCGCCTGGCGCCCGCTCCGGCTGATCAGGGTAATCCCGGAACGGTCAATACTCAGGAATATCCGCGTTCATCCGCGTTCATCCGCGTTCATCCGCGGTTGAAACCCCTTTTCTCCCCCTCACCCCATGACCAGTGCCGTCCCAAGCCCGTTCACCCAATTGCCCTGCCCCTCTCTGACCCGCCGCCTTGCATCCGCCGTTTGTGCGGCGCACCATGCAAGAAATTCTTTTGACCGAGCCCTCCATGCCCCTGCACGTCGCCCTCACCCACCGCACCTCCTACCAGTATGACCGCCCGGTCCAGCCTGGCGCGCAGACCATCCGGTTGCGCCCGGCGCCGCACGCGCGCATGCCGATCCTGTCCTACCAGTTGACGATCGAGCCTCAGCCGCACTTCCTGAACTGGCAGCAGGATCCGCAGGGCAATCACCTCGCCCGCGTGGTCTTCCCGGAGCGCGTCACCCATTTCGATGTCACCGTCGATCTGATCGTGGACATGGTGACCATCAACCCGTTCGACTTCTTCCTGGAACCCGAGGCCGAGGACTGGCCCTTCACCTACGACCCCGCACTCGACCACGAACTCGCCCCCTTCCGCAAGGCCGAACCCGCCGGCCCGGAGCTGACCGCCCTGCTGGCTGGCGTGCCGCGCGAACCCAGACGCACCATCAACGCCCTGGTGGAGCTGAACCAGCAAATCCAGCACCAGATCGAATACGTCGTGCGCCTGGAACCCGGCGTGCGAACGCCCGAGGAAACCCTGACCCTCGGCCGCGGCTCCTGCCGCGATTCGGCGTGGCTGCTGGTGCAACTGTTCCGCCATCTTGGCCTCGCCGCGCGCTTCGTGTCGGGCTACCTGCTGCAACTCACCCCCGACATCCGCCCGCTGGAAGGCCCCCCCGGCCCCTCCGCCGACTTCACCGACCTGCATGCCTGGGCCGAGGTCTACCTGCCAGGCGCGGGCTGGATCGGCCTCGACGCAACCTCCGGCCTGCTGACGGGCGAGGGCCACATCCCCCTCGCCGCCAGCCCCGATCCAACCTCGGCGGCCCCCATCAGCGGCCTCGTGGAAGAATGCGAAACCACCTTCACCCACGAGATGACCATCCGCCGCGTGCTGGAAACCCCGCGCGTCACCAAACCGTACACCGAGGACCAGTGGCGCGCGATCCTCGACACCGGCAGCGCCGTCGATCGCGCGCTGACCCGCCGCGACGTGCGCCTGACCATGGGCGGCGAGCCAACCTTCATCGCCGCCACCGACCTCGACGCGCCCGAATGGAACACCGACGCCGACGGCCCCACCAAACGCGGCTACGCCGGCCGTCTGCTCCGCCGCCTGAGCGCCCGCTGGACCTCCGGCGCCGCCCTCCAGCACGTCATGGGCAAACAATACCCCGGCGAACCCCTCCCCCGCTGGGCCTACCATTGCATGTGGCGCGCGGACGGCGAGGCGGTCTGGCGCGATCCCTCCCTGCTGGCCGCGGCGGACGAAACCGGGGATGCCACCCAGGCCGATGCCGCCCTGTTCGCGGCCCGCCTGGCGGAGCGGTTGCAGATCGATCCAGGCTTCGTCATCCAGGCGCATGAAGACACGCATTACTATCTCTGGCGCGAAGGCCGCCTGCCCGCCAACGTGCTGGCCGAGGACGCCAAATTGCTCAACCCCCTGGAACGCGCCCGCCTGTCCCGGATCTTCACCCAGGGTGTGCATGCGCCGGTGGGCAGCGTGCTGCCCTTGCGCCGCGTGATCGAGAACGGCAGCCGCCGCTGGCAATCGGGACGCTGGTTCTTCCGCGCCGGAGAGATGTTCCTGATCCCCGGCGACTCCCCAATCGGCCTCCGCCTCCCCCTCGAATCCCTGCCCTGGGCCGATCCCGAAACGATCGAGACGGATGTGGAACCCGATCCCTTCGCCCCGCGCGACGCCCTGCCGCCCCGCCACGCCCTCAGCCCCCCGGCCCAGTCAACCGCGCCGCGCCCGCCGCTGACGGAGGCACAGCGGCTCTGGAACGCCGCCAGCCGGGACGGAAGCAACCAGAGCGGCATCGAGGGCTTCCGCCCGGTGGCGCAGGATGTGCCCGTCATCGGGCGCGGAGAGCCGGGTTTGGTGCGGACCGCCCTGGCGGTCGAGCCGCGCGGCGGCATGATCCATCTGTTCCTGCCCCCCCTCTACGCGCTGGAGGACTGGCTGGCCCTGCTCGCCGCCATCGAGGACACCGCCGCCGAAACCGCCCGCCCGGTCATCCTGGAAGGCTATCTGCCGCCCGAGGACGAACGCCTGACCACTTTCTCCGTCACCCCCGACCCCGGCGTGATCGAGGTCAACGTCCACCCCGTTTCCTCCTGGGACGCGCAGGTGACGCAGACGCGGGAACTGTACGAGGAAGCCCGGCTGACCGGCCTCGCGACGGAGAAGTTCAACATCGATGGCCGCCATGTCGGCACCGGCGGCGGCAATCACGTGGTCATGGGCGGCGCCACGCCCGCCGACTCGCCGTTTCTGCGCCGTCCCGACCTGCTGAAATCCCTGCTGGGTTTCTGGCACAACCACCCCGCGCTGTCGTTCCTGTTCAGCGGCCAGTTCATCGGCCCCACCAGCCAGCATCCCCGCATCGACGAGGCCCGCCAGGACAGCCTGGCGGAACTGGAGATCGCCTTCTCCCAGATCCGCGCGCACGAACCCGTGCCGCCGTGGCGCACCGACCGGCTGTTCCGCAACATCCTGGCGGACATGACCGGCAACACGCATCGCACGGAATTCTGCATCGACAAGCTGTACACCCCCGATTCCGCCTCCGGCCGCCGCGGCCTCGTGGAGTTCCGGGCGCTGGAAATGCCGCCCGATGCGCGCATGGCGGCAGCGCAGATGCTGCTGATGCGCGCCACCGTCGCCGCCTTCTGGGAACAGCCGTACGAGCGCGAGCTGATCCGCTGGGGCACCCGCGTGCATGACGATTTCATGCTGCCGCATTACGTGGAACGCGATCTCGGCCACGCGCTGGAAGAACTCAGCATGCGCGGCCACGGGCTCGATCCCGCCTGGTTCGCCCCCCACCTCGCGTTCCGCTTCCCGCACATCGGCGACATCGCGGTGCGGGACGCCGCGATCGAACTGCGCGCCGCCCTGGAACCCTGGCACGTCCTTGGCGAGGAAAGCGGCGCCGGAGGCACGGTCCGCTACGTGGACAGTTCCGTCGAGCGTGTGCAGGCCCGTGTCGCGGGCTGGATCGAGGAACGTTTCGTCCTCGCCTGCAACGGCCATGCGATCCCGCTCAGCCAGACCGGCCGCGAGGGCGAATACGTCGGCGGCGTCCGCTTCAAGGCCTGGAACCCGCCAAGCGCGCTGCACCCCACCGTGGGCGTGCAGGCGCCGCTGACCTTCGACATGTTCGACCGCTGGACCGGACGTTCTCTGGGCGGCATGACCTATCACGTCGCGCATCCGGGCGGGCGCAACTACGAGACCCGCCCGGTCAACGCCAACGAGGCCGAGGCCCGCCGCCGCGCCCGCTTCTTCCCGTTCGGCCACACGCCGGGCGCGATGGCGGAACCGGCGATCATTCCCTCCCGCGAGCACCCGCGCACGCTGGATTTGCGCCGCGGCGCGTGAGCGGCCCAAAGCCTGGGCGCGTGAAGGCCTGGGGACGTGAACGGAGGCAACCGGGGCAGGCCAGTCCACGAATGGACCGGCCCTTGACCCCTACCGCTTCTTGCCGATGCGAACCT
>JAYVCG010000360.1:0-4250 GCA_043750075.1 Acetobacteraceae bacterium
TTCTGTGCCGGGGGCATGCCCCCGGCACAGAACAAGAACGAAGCGGACAGATCACGAGCTACATAAACCGGACACGTTGACGAGCTAGGGACACCTCCCCCGGCGCCTGGCTGAAGGGAAGGCCGGGGCTCCGCCCCGCGCCCCTGGACCCCCTCCAGGGAATCTCCAATGGAAGGTTTCCAAAGGCGAGCCTTTGGTGGAGGTCCAGGAGGCAAAGCCTCCTGGCGGGGTGTCGGGGCAGCGCCCCGCCTTGCTTACCTTCCCCAAAAAACCCTACAACCCGTGCGCATGCATGAAGTAATGAATCGCCTGCGCCATGATGCCCGGCGTCTGCACCGCGGCGAAATGCCCGGTATTCAACTCCAAAAATTCCCCGCCCGGCACCCGTTTCGCCATCGGTTCAATCACCGGAGACGGACGCAAACTGTCATGCCGCCCAGAGGTGAACAGCACCGGACAGGCGAGTGCCTCCAGTTCATGGCTGATGTCCTCAGCGGCGAGCATG
The DNA here is from genome assembly GCA_043750075.1 of Acetobacteraceae bacterium. Classification (GTDB taxonomy): domain Bacteria; phylum Pseudomonadota; class Alphaproteobacteria; order Acetobacterales; family Acetobacteraceae; genus Rhodopila. The sequence continues at coordinate 506 of JAYVCG010000360.1, forward strand.
CGGTTGATGGCGGCGAAGCTCCGCGGATCGTTGCCCAGCCATCGGGCCCGGAACTGGCGGAAGGTGTCTTCGTCGTGACGCACGATGGGCGGATAAGAATTGGCGAGGCTGGTGTCCACCACGCCGCGCATCCCTCCGGCCTCCACCGCCGCGGCGCGTTCCAGCGTCTGGTGTTTCCGGTCCGCCGTGACGCCCATGGCGGGCCCATGCGCGACCAGCGCCCCCGCCCGGTCCGGATGACGCACGGCGAAATGCACGCTGATCGCCCCCCCCACCGCGATGCCCGCCAGCCCGACCTTGCCGGTGATGCGCAGCGCGTCCAGCAAAGCCTTCAGATCGTCCGCCATCTGGTCCCAGGTGACGGCGCCGTTGATCTTCTCCGACAGCCCGGCGCCGCGGGTATCATAACGCAACACCTGGCGTCCGTTGTTCAGCGCGGGGAGTGCCTGCTCCCAACTGTCCAGCGTGCCGCCCATCTCGTGGATCAGAACCAGCGCCGTGGGGCCGCTTCCGCTGAGGTCGTAGCGCAGACCCGTGCCGTTGACTTCGATCCATTTCATGGTGACGTTCCTTGTGATCCCTGGCGCGAGGGTAGTCCGCGCCGCTCTTTTCGTGAAGGCACAGCCCATGAAGGCACAGCCCCCGTCTGGCCGGATTACTCTGCATTGGTCGCCGCGTTCGCCCTATGTGAGGAAGGTGATGATCGCGGCGCATGAGATGGGGCTGGCGGATCGTATCGACACCGTTCGTACCATCGTGGGGGGGACGACGCCGCACGCGGCGCTCATGGCGATCAATCCGCTGGGAAAAATCCCGACTCTTGAACTGGCGGATGGCACGGTGATTTATGATTCGCCCGTGGTGATCGAATATCTCGACACATTGCATGAGGGGCCGAAACTGTATCCCCCGGCGTGGCCGGAACGGTTGATCGCGTTACGCCGTCATGCACTGGGGCAGGGGATGCTGGACAGCGCGCTGGCTTTGCTGTCGGAGGGGTTCCGGCCGGAGGAGCGGCGGAGTGAGCCTCACATCGCGTTGTGGACCGCCAAGCTGCGCGCCAGCGTCGATGCGCTGGAGCGGGAGGCGCTGGGGGACAGCCGTTTCAACATTGGGCATCTCGCGATTGGAGTGGCGCTGGCGTATCTGGATTTCCGGTTCGCGGCGCTGGCGTGGCGGGATGGGCATCCGCGGCTGGTGGCGTGGCAGGAGATTTTCAATGCGCGGGCATCGGTGGTGGCGAACGCGGTGGTGGATGACCGGTGAAGGGAAGGGGCTTCGCACCTGATCCCACCAGGAAGGTGCCGCCCTCCTGGACCACGATCCGCGGTTGCCGGGGGAGTGACGGGGAAACACGCGCTTCACACGCCGCATGACGCCACGAGGCCGGTAACGCGGCATCGTTGAACGCGCCCGCGGGATGCGGAAAGGCTACCCCCGCCGCTCCGGCCACGGCGGAAAATATCTGTTTCGCACAATGATTTTTTACGCGCCGGCATCAAATAAAAAGCGATGTTCGCGAACGGAGTCAAGAAAATGAGCTTTTTAGAAAAATTCGATACCGATTACCGTGATCTTCTGCAAAAACGGGCGGAGGGCTTCCGGGTGATGTTCGAGTTGCTGGAATACATGGAGGCGAGCCATTACCGCATCCTGGAAACAGGCTCCCTGCGGCTTTTGGACAACTGGGCCGGGGATGGACAGAGCACCAGGTTATTCGATGCTTTCGTGAATTTTCATAATGGTGTCGTGTTTTCCGTGGACATCGATCCCGCTGTCATCGCGGTGGCCCGGTCCACCGTATCATCCAGGACACATTGCATCTGTTCCGATTCAGTAAGATTTCTCAACGATTTCACCGCCATGACCGGAGGATGTTGTGGATTCGATCTCATTTATCTTGATTCTTTCGACCTCGACGTGAACAACCCCGGACCCAGCGCGTTCCATCACATGAAGGAACTCATGGCGGTCGGGCGGCTGAAACCAGGCACGATCGTGGCGGTGGACGATAACCTCGTCATTGATGGCCATTCCATTGGCAAGGGATACCTGGTGGAGGCGTATTTCGCGAACATTGATGTGCCGCTTATTTACAATGGGTACCAGAAAGTATGGCGGATGCCGTGACGCTCAGGGCTCCCCCCTGGAAACCCGCTCCAGGAGGCGCCGCCCCCTGAAACCCCTCTGGAACCCCCCTTGGAACTCAATGATCGTTCACGTTGACATTCCCACCGGCGGCTCCACCTCATCGGGAATGGGACACACATACGGCGTCCGCGCCGTCCGCGCCTTCAGATCGGCCTTCGCCCGCTCCCTCAGCCCCTCATCGCGCAGCACATCCAGCGCGGTCCCGGCCATCACCTTCGCCACATGCACCAAACCCTTGTGCGCGGCGGGCAACTTCCCCTGCGCCGTCAGTTGCCACGAATGACCCGGAGTCCCGATCGCATACGTCGCGCCACGCGCCTGCACGGTCGGCACCACCCAACTCACATCGCCCACATCCGTTGAACCCATCATCGGCGCCCGCGGCGCATCCAACGGCACGATCGCGTCACATAACGGCTGACCGGGCTGGTACGGCACACCGGCGCGGCGGTACGAACTCTCGATATCCTCCTCCGACAACGTCGCCTGGAAGGTCGCGGCGGTCGCCCGGTCGGCGTCATCGAAGGGCGGCGGCCCCAGACGCTCCAGATTATCCTGCAACGCCCGCTCCAACGGTGTGTTGCCCAACAGGTTGGACACGGCACTGATGACCGTGGCCTGAACCGAGGTCTCGGTCATCAACGCCGCGCCCTCGGCGACCTTCCTCACCCGCGCGATCAAACGGTTCAGTTCCGGCAAATTACGCGCCCGGATCAAATACCGCACTTTTGCAAATGCCTGCACCACATTTGGCGCGATCCCGCCCGCGTCGAGCATCGCGTAATGCACCCGCGCATCCGAGGGCATGTGCTCGCGCATGTAGTTCACACCCACATTCATCAGTTCCACCGCATCGAGCGCGCTGCGCCCCAGATGCGGCGCGGCGGCGGCATGGGAAGCCCGTCCGGTGAACGCGAAATCAATCCGCGTGTTGGCCAGCGACAACGCCTCATTCAACCCGGCGAACGCCCCCGGATGCCAGGAAATCGCGATGTCCACGTCCGAGAACACGCCGGCCCGCACCATGAACCCCTTGGCGGCGCCCCCTTCCTCGGCGGGACAGCCATAATACCGCACCCGGCCCTTAAGCCCGTGCGCATGGAGAAAATCCTTCACCGCCGTCGCCGCCAGCAACGACGCCGCCCCCAGCATGTTATGCCCGCAGCCATGCCCATGTCCCGCACCGGGCAACGGTCGCGGCTCGGCCACGCCAGCTTCCTGCGACAAACCGGGCAGCGCATCGTACTCGCCGAGAATGGCGATCACCGGCCCATCCTCGCCCGCTTCCCCCATCACCGCCGTCGGAATCCCCGCCACCCCCTCCGTCACCCGGAATCCCTGGGCTTTTAGCATTTCGGTGTGTTCGGCGCATGAGCGGACCTCGCCATAGCAAAGTTCGGGCATGTCCCAGACGCGATCGGACAGGGCTTTGAACGCATCCTGTCTGGCGTCGATCAAACGCCAGATTTCCTCGCTGTTGTGCCAGATTTTTTCGCTGTTGTGCATGTATGCGTTCCCTTGACCGCGCACGTCACCAGATGGTCATCGACCATCCCGCTCGCCTGCATGAACGCATAGCATATCGTGGGACCGG
>JAYVCG010000361.1:0-4887 GCA_043750075.1 Acetobacteraceae bacterium
AGGGCGCTGCCCTGGACCCGCCAAGGGCGATAGCCCTTGGAACCCATCCATGGGTGGGATCACCTTTTCAGTCTTCCCCCGATCGCCGCGGCGCGTTGCACCACGGTGCGCGCCCGGTTCACCACCGGCACATCGATCATCGCGCCCTCGAACTGCACCGCCCCCAGTCCCTGAGCGTAGGCGGCGTCGTAAGCCGCGATCATGCGTTCAGCACGTTCCACCTCCACCGGGTCTGGCGAAAATTCCTGGTTCAGCACCTCGATCTGCAACGGATGAATGGCGCTGGCGCCCACGAAGCCCAGACGGCGGGAACGGCGGACGATGGCGCGGAAAGCGTCCTGGTCGCGGAAATCGGCGATCGAGCCAACGAAGCCCATCGGCATGATCCCCGCGGCGCGCGCGGCGAACAACATGCGTTGTTTCGGATAGAACAAACCCTCCGGCTCGGACTGCATCCCGGCATCGGCGGCGAAATCCTCCGACCCCAGGCTCATGCCGACGATCCTGGGATGGCAGCGCGCGATTTCCTCCATGCGGAAGAAACCACGGGTGGATTCCACCAGCACGTAGAACTTCATCGACCCGGCGGGCAGGTTCCGCTCGGCTTCCAGCTCGTCCACCATCTCGGCCACGGCGAGCACATGTTCCGGACTGTCAACTTTCGTCAGCACCAGGGCGGCGATGCCGGGGATCACCGCGGCCTCGATATCGCGCACCATCATCCGCCACGGACGATTGACCCGCACCAGCACGTCGGCGCCCTTCCGCGCGACCTGGGGAATGGCATCGGCGATCAACGTCCGGGCATGATCTTTCTGCGACGGCGCCACTGAATCCTCCAGATCGAGGATGATCCCGTCCGCGCCCCGGTCGGCGCCGGTCTTCACGAATTTATCCACGTTGACCGGAACGAACATCAGCGAGCGCCACACGGGCAGGTCTTCGCGCATCACTAAGCCTCCTTGATCACACCATCAGCCGCGAGCGTATCGATCCGCGCCGCGTCAACGCCAATGGATTCGAGAATGGAACGGGAATGCTGGCCCAGGCTGGGAGCGGCCAGACGGAAGCGGCCGGGCGTTTCGGAGAGGCGCGGGATGATGTTATGCATCAGCACCGAACCGGCTTCCTCATCCGGGGCTTCCACCAGCACTCCACGGCCATGCACATGCGGATCGTCGAGCAACTGGTCGATTTCATAGACCGGATTGGCGGTGACTTCCGCGGCCTCGAAGATCGCCATGTTCTCCGCCAGGGTGCGGGCGGCGATGAATTCCTCCACGGCGGCATCGCAGGCGTCGATGTTGCGCACGCGGTCGGTGTTGGTGCGGAACCTGGGATCGGTGATCATCTCGGGCTTGCCGATGGCGCGGAACACCCGTTCCGCCATCGCCTGGATCGAGGCGGACATCGCGATGAACCGGTGATCGCTCGTCTCGTAGACGTTTCTGGGCGAGGTCGTCAGCGACCGGCTGCCGGTCCGCCGGGGCTTTTCCCCGCTGACCTTGTAAATCGCCGCATCGGGGCCGAGGACGGAAATCATCGGCTCCAGCAACGGCAAATCAATTATTTGGCCTTTGCCGCCTCTCTCCACCACCCGCAGCGCCACCATGATCGCATAGGCGCCATACAGGCCGGCGATCATGTCGGCCATCGCCAGCGGCGGCAGCACGGGCGGACGATCCTCGAACCCGTTCTTGGAGGCGAAGCCCGACATCGCCTCGACCAGCGTGCCGAAGCCGGGACGGTCGCGATATGGCCCGTCCTGCCCGAACCCGGTGATGCGCACGATGATCAGGCCCGGATTACGCCGATGCAGCACCTCGGGCGAGAAACCCATGCTTTCCAGCGTGCCGGGCCGGAAATTCTCGATCAGCACATGCGACGTGGCCAGCAAATCGTGCAGCACGTCCTTGCCCGCCTGGGGCCGCAGGTTGAGCGCGAGGCTTTTCTTGTTGCGGGCATAAACCTTCCAATGGAGGGAAAGCCCCTTGACCCGCCAGGCGCGCAACGGGTCGCCAACCGTTGGGTCTTCGATCTTAATCACCTCGGCGCCCTGATCGGCGAGTTGCAGACTGACCATGTTGCCGGCCACCAGACGGGACAGATCGACGACCCGGATACCGGACAGCGGCACGGGCGCGGCGGGGTCGAATACGATACGTGGGATCATTGCAAGCTCTCTTGGATGCGCTATGAGTGCGACAGACACAGGTGGCCCGCAAGGGCTGAAACGGGAATCGCCGACGGGAAAACCTCCCAAGGCCGCCGCCCCCGCGACTGTAGCGACGAGTCCGGACTCAACGATGCCATTGCCGCGAGGCGAGAAGGCGGGCCCGGATGACGACTCGTGAGCCAGGAGACCGGCCTGTGTCGAGATCGCGCGCGTGCCGTGGGGCGGGGTGCACCCAGGCGCCGGGGAGAAACCCGGATGCGGGAGGTCGGCATTGAGACCGATGGAGAACCCGCATGCGCGACAAACGCGCGGTGCCGGCAACGCTGTTCGCCGTACCGAAAACCGCTTTCCACAGCGCCGCCCTGACGCTGGCCGCTTTCACTTTGGCCGCTTTCCCCCTGGCCGCGCCCGCATGGGCCGCCGATCCGGTGGTGGTCCTTCCCGATACCGTCGTCACCGCCACGCGAAACCCCACGCCGGTGACGGACATCCCCGCCGGCGTGACCGTGATCGACCGCCAGGCGATCGAGGCGAGCGGCGCCACGACCATCGGCGATGTCCTGACCGCCGTGCCCGGCCTGCATGTCAGCCCCTCGGGCGGACCCGGCGGCCAGTCCAGCGTGTTCATGCGCGGCAGCCGGTCCAGCCATGTGCTGGTGCTGCGCGACGGCATGCCCATCAATGACGCCTCCGAAGCCTCCGGCGCGTTCAATTTCGGTGTCGATACCCTGGCCGATGTCGAACGGATCGAAATCATCCGCGGCCCGATGGCGGCGCTGTATGGCTCCGGCGCGATTGGCGGCGTGATCAACCTGATCTCCCGCCGGGGCATGCCCGGAAAACCGCGGCTGGAGATGGACCTGTCCGGCGGTTATCCTGCCGCGGTGCTTGGCACCGCCTCCGCCAGCGGGGTCGCCGGGCCGGTCGATTACGCGCTGACCCTGGCCAGCCAGTCGCGCCGCGGGTTCGACAGCACACCCCAGCGGCAGACCGTTTACACGAACACGCCTCAGGGCTTTCGCGACCGGATCGCCACGATCAATCTTGGCTATACGCCCATCGACGGCACGCGCCTGTCCGTGTTCTTCCGCGCCCGCCAGGCCTTGTTCGGCTTCAATACCCTGGGCTTTCCCACCTACGACACGGCGAATTCCTCCGGCAAAGCGGACTCGCTTCTGGGCCGGATCGGCGGCACGTCGAAACTGTTCGGCGGCACCTACGAAACCAGCGTGTTTCTGGGCCGTTCCCAGGATCACCGCCGGTATCGCGAGGCGCTGGACCTCGCGGACCCCAACCTCGCGTCGCGCGACGACCGCTACCATGCCTACCGCACCGATCTGCAATGGAACAACACGGTCCATCTGAACGATCTGATGCCGTCTTCCGTGCTGACCGCCACCGATCTGACCTTCGGGTATCAGCACACCGCCGATACGATCAACGTCCGGGTCAACGATTCGTTCTCCGGCTTCCCCTTCACCCAGGCGGCGCGCGCGAGCATGACGACGGATGCCATCCATGCCGGGTTGAGCACGACATTATGGAAACATCTGACACTGACAGGTCAGGTCCGTCAGGATTGGGTCGAGGGCAACACCCCCACCACCTGGCGCCTGGGATCGGTGCTGGCGGTGCCAGTATTGAACACGAAGTTCAAGGCGTCTTATGGCACCGCGTTTCGCTCCCCCTCCCTGTTTGAGCGATACGGTGTCGATTCGTTCGGCACGATCGGCAACCGCGCTTTGCGGCCTGAGCGTGCCGAGGGCTGGGAAGTGGGTTTCACCACCGTGCTCCCGCTGTTCGGCCGTGACGACGCGCTCACGCTTGGCGGCACGTATTTCAATCAGCAGGTGCGCGATCTGATCGTCAACGTGTTTGTTCCCGTCTCCACCTCGGTGAATGTCGGCTCGGCGCACATACAGGGATTCGAAACGGAAATCACCTTCCGGCCGGCGGCATGGCTGATGCTGCACGCGAGTTACACCTTCACGGACGCGACCGCGTTCGGTCAATCGCCCGTGGTCGGTTCGGCTCTGCTCAGGCGTCCGCGTCACGCCGCGACCGCCGATCTGACCGTGACGCCGATCGAGGGTCTGCGCATCACCTCGCTGGTGGCCTACACCGGTGCGGCGCGCGATTACCTTTACGACAACAACAGCTTTGGAACCGGCTACGGCACCGGCCAGCACGGCTTCGTGGCCAATCTGTCAGCCTCTTACGACGTGACGGAGCAGATTCAATTGCATGTGCATGGCACTAATCTGTTCAATTCCAGATTCGAACCAGTGAACGGCTTCCAGATGCCCGGACGCACCGTGCTGGCGGGGGTGCGTTTGCGCTGGTGATCCACACCGGGGGATCGTCCCGCCATCCGGGGCGGTCCCCTGGCTCTTGCCATCCTGGGCGGGATATGCAATTGCAAGTCATTCTCAACTGATGAGTGACCCGCCATGCGCCGTCGCCACCTCCTGCTGTTCCTGCCCGTGCTCACCGCCACCGCCCTGCTTCCCACCGTCCTGCTGCCCGCCTGGGCCGATGACATGCCGGAGGTCACGCTCACCTTCCTGGGCGACCGGTTCGAGCCCGCCGAGGTTCCCGTTCCCGCCGACGTGAAATTCTCGCTGCGGATCGTGAACAAATCCACGATCTCCATGGAGTTTGAAAGCAAGGCGCTGCATCGCGAGAAACTCGTCCCGCCGGGCAAGGAAGCG
>JAYVCG010000362.1:0-5117 GCA_043750075.1 Acetobacteraceae bacterium
CGAGCGCCTGATGCGATGCGATTTATGAGGCCGGCGGAAGCCTCCAAACTCCCACGCTCTTGCGCCACGGCTGTTGTACCATGCGCGCCTTGCGCTGCGTTTCAGCTTTACCGGCGCGCATTTGTCGGGGATGGTGCGTTGAAGGATGCAACCGCAGCGCGCACCTGGCGATCGCGCCGTCCGGCCGGTTGAGGTGCCATCCGCTTCATCAGGGGTAAATGAGTTGGAGACAGAAATCGCGATCCAGTTCAATCCGGTGGTTCACGGCGCCGCGCCATGAGTGAGGCGTCCCTCGCCACATTGCCCGACACCAAACGGATGGAGGACCTGTCGCTGGCCTACATCCGCGCCGTGGTGGCGCAGGCCGGTTTCATCGTCGATCCCATAACGTCCGACTGGGAAAGCCGGGATGGCACCATCCATGCCACCGGCGGCAAGCGGCCCAAGATCGACTTCCAGGCGAAGTGCCACGGCACCGACCCGCTTCCGCCCGGCGAGGCCAGCTTCCCGTTCGACCTGCCGCTGAAGAATTATGACGAACTTCGCAACCCAGACCTTATTTTCCCCCACCTCTTGTTCGTGATCCTGGTGCCGCGCGCCGCGGCCGAACGGGTCAGCGTGACCGAAGAGGCCCTGGTGCTGCGGCGATGTGGCTATTGGCTCAGTCTTCGCGGTTTGCCGGACACCTCCAACAGCCAGACCTGTCGCGTCCACATCCCCCGCGCTAACGTCCTGAACGTGGCCGGATTGACCGGTCTGATGACGAGGCTCGACCGAGGAGAGACCTTATGAAAAGCCGGATCGCCGATCCGGGTGTGATCGCCGCGCTGAACCACCGGGAGGTGCTTGCCTGGCTGCGTGCCCAGGGCTGGCAGGTTCGGGAGACAATGCGCGACGTGGCGCATGTGCTGGTGCGCCGGGATGGTGAAGGTCCCGAGCTGATCGTCCCCGCGCGCGCCACAGTCGGCGATTACGGCCCTCGGATGGCAGAACTGCTCGCCACGTTGGCAGATTTTCAGGACAGGCCGGTAAGCGGCGTTCTATGGGACATGCAGATGGCCGGCGCCGACGTGGTTCGCCTGCGGGCGTCGCATGCCGACAATTCCTACAGCCTGCCGGTCGATGACGGCGTGGCGTTGGTGGAAGCTGGACGTAACCTGCTTCTTTCGGCTGCCTGTGCCGCCCATGCGCCCCGCGCCGCTTATCACCTCGGAAAAGTATCCGAGGCAACTGAGTATCTCCGCTCCGTCCGGCTGGGTCAGACCGAACGTGGCAGCTTCGTTCTGACCTTGTTGTCCCCGGTCGATCCCCAGTTGTCGATGCAGACCGCCCTACCTGGCATGGAAGAGGAACCGTTTGCCAGGCAGGTCACAAGGACGCTTACGCAGGCGCTACATGCTTTGCGTGGCGTTCTGGTCGCGGCTGATACTGAAGGTTTTTCCGCCTTTGAGGCAGCCGTTCCCAAGGGGGTCAGTGCCAATCTCTGCGAGGCAACGGCGTCACTGATCGAGCACGGCAACGGCCTGGAATGCGCGGTGAGTTGGGCGGCGACTCGTCCTGGGCCGACGGATATTTTATCCCGGATCGGCTTCGCCCCGGCTGACGCGCCCGCGTTGCGCTCGGCCGCGCGCGACTTTCACGCACGCGAGCCGGAACCGGATCATGAATTGGCTGGCTACGTCATCATGGTTGGCCGCTCGATTGAGGAATCCGACGGCCACGCCGTGTTACAGACGATTGTCGATGGCAAGCCGCGCAGGGTGAAAATGCGGTTTGACCGAACGGATTTCGATACCGTGGTTCAGGCGCTGCGCGAGAAAACTCCGTTGAACGTCACAGGCGATTTGGTTCGATCCGGCACACGGTACGAGTTGCAACGCCCCCGTCAGGTATCGTCCATGCCCGAGGCTACCGAAGTGGAGATCGACCCCGCCTGACCGGGGCCGCACGATTCCATGCAAGGCCGGACGTAAGTACAGAACATGCAACAATCATCGCGCCGCTGGTTGCCACCGAGGGGGGGAAAGCGTCCCCCGACTCAATCTCGTCTCATCTGTCTCATCGACACCGTGAGACCGATGAGACGCGAACCGACGGACCCGCTTACCGCGCCTGCGTGTTGCGCACTTCCGGGTCAAATATCCCGACGGCTGCGATCGATACGCCCTGCTCCCGCAGCCGGGCGGCCTTCCGTCTGATCGCCGTGAACACCGCGGTGTCGATATCCAGGTCTTCCCGGAGCCAACGGCCAAGAGCATCCCAATTGCCGCGCCAGTCAGACGGAAATCCGGCGGCTTCGGCGATGCGGTTGGCATGGTGGGCAACGCCCCGGCCATTGATCATGGACACCTCTTCGCCGGTCATCGCGTCCGGCTCGATTTTCACGTCGGGTTGCAGACCGATCCAGGCGTTGATACGAAACTTGTCGTCCTCGTCATGCACCGCCTTGGGATGGCCCCCGGTTCTGGCCGCCGCCATCAACCACACGGTGGGGTTGTCCGGCCGCTCCGTCTGCGCCCGTTGGATCAAGGCCAACAACCCCGCATGATCGGGCTCCGTGGCGCCAGCCTTCGACACATCGATCAGCCGCCCCAGTAACTTCCGGCACGAACCATCAAGCTGCCCAGTCAGGCTTACCAGCGCGGCCAGTCCGTCACGCCAAAGCGCCGCCTTCGCGTTTTGCGGCGCTTCGTCGCCCGAGCGTAGCTCGGCATGTCTATTTGTCCTGTCCTCTCCCGTCTTACGCATCTCGCAAGCGTCTCGCGGTACGTCTACCGTAGACGGTGCAGCGTCTACATCAGCGTCTCCAAAGAGACGGTTCATCGTCCCAAGGGATGCGCCCGGTGGCGGTGTGATGCCAATCTCACGGAGCTTCGCGGCGGTTTCCTTTTGACGCCCGCGCCACAATTTTTGACGGGAATGCCGATTTTTGTTGGCCTCCTGAAATTCGGCGCGTTTCACCATGGCAGCCCGCGCGGCCTCGCAGACCTCTGGGTGATAGAAGCGCCCGTCGGAACACAGGATCCACTGGCGCATCGCCTCCTCTTTGACGGTAAGCCACAATTCGACGGCCATGCCGAAACCAGCGAGTTGCGCCAGCGCCCGGTCCTGGGCAGGCAGCGATCCCGCCGGGCACTGTTTCCATGATGCCCACAACAGGCTCAGCGCCGCGCAGCGTCCTTCCGGCCCGGCCAACAACCATACGTCCGACGCGAAAATACGGTCGCCATGGAAGGGCATCCATTCGAGCCCGCGCAGGTCGCAATCGTGCGAGGAGAGCGGGGCGGGATGATCAGACATCGGATTCCTCGCGGAACGAAGTTGTTGGCCCGTCGAACCGCAGCACATCGGTTCCTGTTTCACCGTCCCGTACCTTTCCCCAGATGATCTCAGTTCGTCCCGCAACCGCGTTTTTCCGGTCCCGCCACGCCTGCCGCCGATCTTCGAGCTTCGCCCGGCTATCGCCTTCCTTCGGCTCAGGTTCGCCGCCGAGGTAATACTCAGGCCGATACACGAACGCGACCGCATCGGCGTCCTGTTCGATGTCACCCGCCTGACGCAGGTCGCCAAGACCGGGCCGCTTGTCATCCCGGCCCTCGACGCCGCGGTTGAGTTGCGCGAGCAACAGCACCGGGACGCCCAAATCCTTCGCCAGCCGCTTCATCGCGCCGCTGATCCGTCCGATAGCCCAGGTCGGGCCAGCCTTGGCGTCCGAGTCATCGGGCCTGATAATGTGGAGGTGATCCACCACCACCAACCCCAACCCCTTCCGCTTGGCCGCGCGCGCTTTTGCGGTGATCGCGGCCGCGGTGAGACCCGCGGCATCCACAATGGTCAGAGGAAGTTCACGCAGTTCCCGCCGCGCGAGGATGATTTTTTCCGCCTGGCTGTTATCGATGCGGCCGTATTTCATCGCCGTCACTGACACTCCAGCCGCGGTCGCCAGAGCCCGGCGGCCGAGTTCCCGGGCGGACATTTCCAGCGAGATCATCAGGACGCCTACGCCATTCCTCGCGGCGTTCACGGCCATTTGATATCCGATCGCGCTTTTCCCCATGCCAGGGCGACCGGCGATAACGGTGAGCGTTCCAGGTTCCAAGCCACCGATCCGTTCATCTATACACCGAAAGCCGGTGCCGATGCCCGCCGGCCCCTTGCGGGCCTGCGCGTCGTCGATCGCCTGCATCGCTTCATCGAGCGCGGCACCGAGGCTCAAACCATTTTGGGTTTGGCCCGATCCGTCCGTGAGGGTGTCAATACGCACGACGGCTTCAAGTGCGATGTTCGCAGGGTCCGAACCCGGCTCACCGCCGCCGAACGCTTCGTTGACCAGGTTCTCGCCGATATCGATCAGTTCCCGGCGGACCGCACAGTTGCGGATCGTCAAGGCGTATTCGCTGACATTGATGATTCCAACCGTGCTGGCGAGCAACTGCGCCAGATAGGCGGTGCCCCCAACCTCATCCAACACGCCGGTATTTTCGAAGTCGTCCTTCATGCTGACGGCATCGGCGAGACGGCCGGACTCGATCCGCCGAAGGATCGCGGCGAATATCCGGCCATGCACCGCGTCCGCGAACATTTCCCGCCGGAGACCAGGACAGCGATCGGCGGCCTTGTTGTTGGACAGCAGCGCGCCCAAAAGCGCCTGCTCCGCCTGCAAGTTGGACGGAGGCAGGCGTTGGGAGAGACCAAACAGGGAGGAAACCCCACCATCAGGCATTCGTCACCCCCGCGATATGCGCGAGTTGCCGGAGAGCGGAAATAGTCCCGGCCAATTCGAGACCTTTCAGTTCCAGCGGCGTCGCGGGATCGTTCAAGAACGCGCGGTAGCGGCCGATAAACTGCCGCCGATCCTGGTCAAACTGCCCGGTGGCCGAATTGGCCGCCCAGGCGCCTTCGATCTCATGAGCGGGCGCCACAACCGGAGATACCAACCCCACGGTCCCCATGACCTGGGGTCCAGAGTCATCGCAGATGTTCATGGTCAGGCCCCCAGCAACGCGCGCAAGCTGTTGCCCTCGATGAGGGTGCGTCCGGCGACCTTGATCAGCTTGAGCTGACCGCACTTAGCCAGCTCATATATTTTCGTGCGGCCAGGGGCACCCATTCCCTGG
>JAYVCG010000363.1:0-3274 GCA_043750075.1 Acetobacteraceae bacterium
TTCCTGCCCGCGCCGCGCATGATGACGACCTTGATGGCGGGGTCGGCCTCATAGGCTTCAATGACCTGGAGCGCGTCCTCGGACATGCCGGGGGACAGAGCATTCAGCTTGGTGGGGTTGTCCCAGATCAGCCAGCCGATCGGTCCCTTTGTTTCCGCGCCGACCAGTCCTGATGTGAGGTTCATCGCTGTGTTTTGCCTTCTGTTGGCGTTTCATGCGTTCGCACGTTAAGCGCCGTGCCTCCCATGGGCAAGACGGACGGATTGTCTTTGGCGAAGGAAGAACGGGGCGCTGCCCCGCGCCCCGCCAGGGACCGGGCCCCTGGACCCCATCCCATGGAGAACCAATGGATGGGTTCCAAGGGCTGTCGCCCTTGGTGGAGGTCCAGGAGGCAAAGCCTTCTGGCGAAACCCCGGATGGCGGCCACGCCCGGTACCCGGTACTCTCCCCCCATGAACACCACGCCCATCCGGATTTTCGTCGATGCCGATGCCTGCCCGGTGAAGCCCGAGATCTATCGCGTCGCCGAACGGCACGGCACGCGCGTCCTGGTCGTCTCCAACAGCGTGATGGCGATCCCGCCCGCCCCCTGGATCGAACGCGTCATCGTCAGCGACGCGCCGGACGCGGCGGATGACTGGATCGCCGAACGGGTGGTGCGCGGCGACATCGTGGTGACCGCCGACATTCCCCTCGCCGCGCGCGCGGTGAAAACCGGAGCCGACGTGATCGGACCCACCGGGCGGGTGTTCAGCGAAGCCTCCATCGGCATGACGCTGGCGAGCCGCAACCTGATGGAAGATTTGCGCTCCGCCGGACAGATCACCGGCGGGCCGAAACCGTTCACCCCGCGCGACCGTTCCGCGTTTCTGTCCGCGCTGGACCTGACGATCAACCGGCTGAAACGGGCGGGTTTCGGGGCACGCGCGCCAGACTGAGGCGCTGTCAGGACCGCGGATGGAACACCTGTCCCCACCCCTTGATGCGCGCCGGATCGGCATGGACGGCGTCCAGGCACGCCCATAGCGTCACCGCGACCGAATCCAGCACCGGCACGCCCAGTTCCGCTTCCAGGGCGGCGGCGGCATGGGCGCCGTCCATGTTGGTGCAGACGATGGCCACGGCATCGCATCCCTCGGCGGCGACGGCGCGAGCCATGCCGGCGATTGTTTCTGACGTGACCTCGGCGAACGAGAAATTATCCGCCAGTCCGAGATGCCGTTCGGCCTGACAGGAAAACCCCGCGGCGCCCCAGTTGGCCTGAATGCGCGCCTGCACGTCATCGGTGTAGGGCGTCACCAGACCGACACGGCGTATCCCCAGGCGCTGGAAAAGGATGCGATACGCCAGCACCGTGGTGCGGGCGGGGATGCCGGTGGCGGCGGTGATGCGCGCGCTCAGACGTTCATCCGATTCGAAGCCGATCCAACTGGCCGAGGTGCCGTTCCACGCGATCACATCCACCTTGGCGTGCGCCAGCAGCGTGGCGGCGGCCAGGATGGGGGTATCGTCGAACTGGCCCAGGGCGGCGGGGGAGAGGGCGATTTCG
Source organism: Acetobacteraceae bacterium (assembly GCA_043750075.1). Lineage (GTDB taxonomy): Bacteria > Pseudomonadota > Alphaproteobacteria > Acetobacterales > Acetobacteraceae > Rhodopila. The sequence goes on from JAYVCG010000363.1 coordinate 1,550, forward strand.
GTGACGGGGAAGCGGGAGAAGTGCGCGGTCACGTCAGGCAGACCGGCGAGCATCGCGGCGGTGACGGGTTCCAGCACCGTGTTGGAGGAGGGAGTGAGCATGCCAAGACGGGTGCGAACGGCCATGGGGCGCTTCCACGCTGGAGGACGATGGGCCGGTGTCCGCGTAACGCAGGCCATGGACCTTTCCGGACCAAAGGGAGCAGGTCAGTTTGATGCCCACCCTGTCATGGTTGGACAAGCCATGCCACCCGTCGCGGCCCTGTCCGGGTGCCAATGTTCCAGATTATCGGGGGATGACGGGGAAATGCCAAACCGATCCATCGCCTGTGAAGTTATTGCTTGATGCAAAATCAAGAAGACTATATAGCATCTGGTCAACGCAACCTGGGGCCCGAGAGCGGCTGATGAGCTATCATGATGAAGGTAGCCGACTGCGGGCTTAGCCAGCGTGAGCGAAGTCCGGTTCAGGTTTCGTGAACATGCTCTCGTCGAAATGGCGAAAGATAAGGTTACGGAACTTGATGTCAGGTCAATGTTGTGTCGATGCGCGGTGGTGCGCGTCGAACAAAACCGCTTTGAGGAGACCTGGAACGCTCGGGGTGGTGATGTGGACGGCAGACAAATAAATGCCGTCGTCGTGGCTTACGAGGATACCGTCACGATCAAGATTGTGACGGTCTGGCGCTAATCTTATGGATGCGGGCTGCTTTCCGCCCGGGAGAAGTTACAATGCCAATGTGCACCGAATGCGGCGCCACCGTCGTCAAAACCACCATTTTGCCCGAGTACGAGATCGATCTGGGCGGCCTCCGGGTGAAACTGGTCAATGCCGTGATTCGTGAGGTCTGCGAGGCCTGCGGTGACGCTACCATTGAGATCCCAGATATCGGCGGCTTGGCACGCGTGGCGGCGATGGCGCGCGCGTTGCTACCCTTGCGCCTGAATGGTGAGGAAATTCGATTTATCCGTAAGGCGTTGGATATGAACGGGCGTGAATTCGCCCAGGCGATGGAACTCACGCCCGAGACTGTCTCGCGTTGGGAGAATGGCGTGCCGGGCGTCGGTGGGTATGTCGAGAAACTTTTGCGACACAACGTCTGCGCCCTTCTGCACTCCAAGACCCCCGCGATTGTCTATGATCCGGTGAGCATCACCCATATGCGGATCATAAACACGCCAGAAGGCTTCGTCCTGCCCACTCTCGAGTTTCGGAGAGTGCTGGTGAAGGACAAGCGCGATACCGAGGAAGCCTGGGACCAACTACCAATCGCGGCCTGACCTGGCATTGAACTGACCCATCGCCGAACTGGATCGCGAGTGGGGCGGTGAGAAGGAGCGTGGCGATCTTCGTGGTTGTTTCCGGGCATTGGGATGACCGTGGACGGGGCGTGCTCCGGGCCGTTTCCCGCACAGGACGGATTTTTGGTGAAAATGCCCGCGACAGTGCCATCATGGCCGCATCGCGGGCATCTTCATGGCGCCAAAAAGGGCGTGCTTGTAGATCATGATGAAGACATCCTGAAAAAAGCCGCCTCTTCCCGTGTTCGGGGGCGACTTCCGGGACGCCCGTGGCCTTTGGCCTCCCGGCGGACGGGAAGTCTCTTACTTTCTCACAAATCAGGTGGGCCTGGTCCTGGCATTTTTCTTGCATTAAAACACGCCGGCAACCCAGGCCCAGACATGCCCGACACCGCGTCTCCCGCTGTCACCACCGCCGGCGCCT
>JAYVCG010000364.1:0-6978 GCA_043750075.1 Acetobacteraceae bacterium
GCGCCCGCCTCCCGCCCTGGGCTGCCAGGTACGGCGCGGGCCACCGCCTGACACGGTTATCGCGTTGGCCTTGTCCGGCTGATCCGCCGTGGTCACACCGTCTGTAAAATCGCCTCCGGGCGCATGTCCGGCGTCAGTGTCTCGCGCCAGTCGGCATCGCGCGGCAGCACGCCCTCATTCGCGCACAGGCTGTAGTACGTGGTGCCAAGTCCTTCCGGCGTCTGGCCCGCCGCCACGGCGCGCACCGCGTCGCGCAGTTTCTTGCGCGCCTGGATGATGGCCTTGTCGGCTGGTCCCAGATGTTCCTTCGACCGGTCCACGATCCGCCCCATGCTCTCCTGAATCGCCCGGTCCTGCGCGTTCACGCCGTCGATGCCGGTGAAGCTCTCGGCGCGCTGCACGGCGCGGTCGATGAGATAGTCGTTGGATTTGCTGGCGTGCGGGCGGAACGTGGTCTGATCGACATGCAACGGCCCGTTGCCGAGGCTGCGTTCCAGCCGGTCTTCCTCGTTCAGGTCCGTGCCGTCCTTGGTGAAGACCCAGTTGAACACCATCGTGGTCTCGTCATCCATCGGCACCCACATGTGCCCGGCGTCCATCGGCGCCCCGGATTCGGATTTCGAAGGCCGGATCTGATGGAACGGCAGGATGAAATGATAGGCGCGGACATGCACTTCCGACTCGCCAAGCGCGCGGATGCCAGAATACTGATAACCGTAATCGGTGAGATCGACGACCAGCTTCGGCGCCTTGCCGCGCACGAACGGGTTGGAGGGCTTGAAGCCGCCGCGTGTCGAGGTTTCCGTCAGCAGCCGGTGCATGATCGGCGCGTGCGATGTATCGAGCCCGCCTTCCAGGCCCTGGAGCCAGTTGCTTTCCTGAATGACCTTGGTGACGTGGCGTCGCGCGTCCGGCACCTGGGTCCAGGCGAATTTCGGCGCGGGCGGCATTTTCTCCGCCGGGCCGAGGTAAGCCCAGACAAGACCGCCCAGTTCGACGGTGGGGTAGGCTTTGGTGTGGATTTTGTGTTTGAAATCGTTTTCCGGCGGCTCGTTCATCATGTCGGTGCAGGCGCCGGAGACATCGAATTTCCAGCCATGATAGACGCAGCGCAGGCCGCATTCCTCGTTGCGGCCAAAGTACAGGCTGGCGAGGCGGTGCGGGCACAGCTCGTCGAGCAGGCCGACGCGGCCCTGGCTGTCGCGGAAAGCGACGAGGCTTTCGCCCAGAAGACGCACGCGGGCGGGGGGGCTGTCGGGTCCGGGGATTTCGCTGGCGAGCAGGGCGGGCATCCAGTAGCGCCGCAGCGTGTCGCCCATCGGGGTGCCTGGGCCGACACGGGTGACGATCTGGTTTTCTTCTTGTGACAGCATGGGCGTTGTCCCTCTTGTCCGGTTGGCGCGGTTTTGGCGAGGCTGTATGCACGCTACCCCCGCGCGAGGCGGATGGTCCAGAGGGGGTGATCCGAGGGGAATGACCTGATCGTTCTGGTCCCGTGTCCCGCGATCACATCGCGCGTTTCAGGCGTGAACGGGACTCGCGCGGACACCTGAAGCTGAAGTGCGCCTGAAGCTGAAGTATGATTGTAAGGACTTTCCTCATATGTTTTTCGGTAACGCGCGATCTGGAGAAACCTGAAGATCACGGGAACAGTTGAATATAATGAAACGCGATGATTTCACTCTTGTGTTTGGCTGACGCGGAATTTTCACGGTTTCCCCTTGTTCAGCCCTGATGGCCCGCCAGGACATGGGCTCTCGCGGATGGCGTCTTCACCGGGCCTGGGCCCGTGATCCGGCAACGGCCTTCGAGGCAAGGACATGGTCTTCTTAAAGGCGATGGAAAGGGAAAGCAGAAGTGCGGACCATGAGTGACAAGGGCGCGAGGGGCAAGGCCGGTCTTTTCCGGTCTTTGATCAATGGTTCGCATCCCATGCGGTTCCTGATGCTGTTGCTCGGCCTCGTCTGGCTGTCGGGCGCCGTAACGCCCGTCCGGGCGGGCACGATCACCTGGACATTCAGTACAACCTGCGTCACCGCGCCCACCAACACCTGCCCGACGACACCAGCACCCTTCGCGAGCGCGACGATCTCGCAATATACCCTGAGCGCCAACACCGGCAACCAGGTCGAGGTCCAACTGGACTTCAACCCCGCGTACAGGTCGCCTCAGGGAGGGGTGGGCAACTATCTCCTGGCCTTCAATCTCGCCACCGGAACACCGGCGCTGACGGGTTTCTCCACTACTTTCGCCACCAACACGATCACCTTTCTCACCGGATCGACCTCAACCAACATGAGCGCGCTTTCCACCAACGTCACTCCGCCTGGGACCGTCACGGGTGTGCCAGGGGTCACGAGTTACGGCACTTTTGGCTACGGCCTGTTGTGCGCGAACGGCAGCCCCGGCGGGAATTGCAACAATGGCGGCTTCTCGGGAGGCAATGCCGGGCCATTGAAATTCGTCATCACGAGCACCACGCAAATCACGCCCGCCACGCTGAACACGTCCAACGCGAGTGGATTTTTCGCGACCACCTTCCTGCGCGACAATGGCACCGGCATCGGCAATGTCGGCGCCCGGACCTCCACGCCGGAGCCCGGCAGCATCACCCTGCTCGGCTTCGCGGCCGTGGGCCTTCTCGCCGCCCGTTGGAGGAAAATCCGCTCACACGCGACCTGGCGCCGCATGAAGCCCCTGACAGGATTGCCCCTGACAGGAGTGGTGGTGATGGCCGCCCTGCTGGCACCACCCTTGTCCAGCTCCGGCCAGGCGGAAGCAGACGCGATCCCTCCCAAAACCAATGGCGGTTCCGTCCCTCTCCCAAACGCGCGGATGGACCCGGCCCCGCCCTACAAACCCAGCCCGGCCCACAAGTTCTATAAAGCGGGAGACGCGGCGTGGGTGGGATCGGATGGTCTGGTCGCCATCGTCGAGGGGTTCAATGTCCGCGTCGAGGATATCGCCGACGCGATCGCGGCCCTGCCGCCCGAGGTCCGCCAGATCGAGATGACCCGGCTCTACCCCGTCGTCCTGGAGCGCCTGATCAATCGCGCCGTCATCTTGTCCGAAGCTTATAACGAGGGTCTGGACAATGACGCCACGGTGAAGCGGCGCATGCGTCTCGGCGCCAACATGGCGCTGGAAACGGCGTTCCTGGATCGCGAAGCCGCCGGGCAAATCACCGAGGCCGCTGTCGTCGCGCGTTACAAGGCGCGCTTCGAGAATGAGGAGGGCATCCCGGAAGTTCGCCTGCGCGTCATCATGCACCGTACGATCGAGGAAGCCTGGGCCACTCTGGCCGCGCTGAAGGCGGGTGAGAACTTCATCGCCCTGGCACATGCCCGCGGCATTGACGCGACCGGCGCCCATGGAGGCGACATTGGTTTTGTGCGTGGGGAACGTTTCAACACGCTCCAACGCCAGGCCATCGAACTCCTCAGTCCCGGTGAACATGCGACCGTCCCCGTGCCCGACCGTCTGGGTTGGAGCGTGGTCCGGCTTGAGGAACGCCGCATGGTGCCGGTTCCGACCTTCATTCAGGCCAGGGAGGCGCTGGAACAGGAACTCCGCGGTGAATTCGCGGAGAAGAAGCTCGCCAGTTTGCGGGAGAGGCATCGCATCCAGCGTTTCAATCTGGACGGGTCGCCGTTGACCCTGGAGCAAATGGACGCAGCCTATAATGGTCAGGAGATACAGCAGGAAAACCCTTGAACGAGATCAGGCGGGCAGCACGGGAAACCGGCAGAACGACGTGTTGACAAGGGAAGTGGGCTGGCCTCATCGGCTGGGCGGGAACCCCTGGGGGGAACAAGAGGAAGACCCTCGTGTCCCAGGACCATCGCCTGACACGAGTTCGGGAAAGGGTCATCATGGAACGGAGCGGTGACGTGGAGGGAACAGGGTTTTCCTCACGGGTCAAAAGGATGTACGCGGATATTCCCCTGCATCCCATGGCTGGCGATGGTGCGGCCGTCCGGGTGGGAGCGTGCTGAGCGTCCGCGTGAATCCCGCCTGATCCGCCGCGAAAACGCTTTCTCCTGGTCTTTCCGGCCACGCCATCCTTCAGAAAATCGCCCTGTGGGCATCAGGAGTGGAGATTGACAACGCGCCCGGATGCGGCGGCACATGACAGAGGCCGCGCGTCAGCCGCCCGAGGAAGGTTTCAGCAAACGCATTCTTAATGAATGGGCGGCCCGGACGAAGGATGGCGGATGGCGGACAGAACAGGCATCATGACATTTTTAACCGATTTCGCCGATCAGGCCGTGGTGCTGCCGGTGGTTGCCTCCGTCGCGCTGGTGCTGGCGATGGGTGGATGGGGACGGGCGGCGCTGCTCTGGCTCGGGGCGGTGGGCCTGACGTTCGGCGTCGTGCTGGGGTTGAAACTGGGGTTCCTGGCCTGCGGGCCGGTGTTCGGGCCGTGGTCGATCCACAGCCCGAGCGGTCATACCGCCGCCGCCGCGATGGTGGCCGGTGGCCTGGCGGTGCTGCTGGCCGCCCGCCGCGCGTCCGTGTGGCCGGTCGCCGCCGCCGTCGCCGCGCTGGCCGGTGGCCTGATCGGATTTTCCCGCGTGACCCTGGGATTTCATTCCGTGCCGGAGGTGCTTCTGGGCGGTTTCATCGGTACAGTGGGCGCGGTGCTGTTCGCCCGCCACGCCCAGAGCGGCATGGGGGCGAGGGCGTTTCGCCGTCCGGTGCCGTTGCTGGTGATCCCGCTGCTGGTCGCGCTGCTGCTGCACGGCATGCGCCTGCCGGCCGAGGCGGCGATCTGGCAGGTCTCTCTCGGCGCGCTGGATTTCGTCCCGGCCTGCCGGACGGGGGGCGCCGGGGTGTTGTGAGAAGGCAGACAGTTTCGAGGTGAGGGCAAGGACGCGGCTTCTGGGCGGCTTCACCGTGGATTCCCCTGGCGCCGCTCCCGGCTCCGGGGCAAGCTGAACGCCATGAGCGGACATTCCACTGGAAACGAGGCGCCGTGGCCCAATTACGCGCTGCCGCGCGGCACCACGGTCCATGGCTACACGATCGAGCGGGTACTGGGCAGCGGCGGCTTCGGCATCACCTATCTGGCGCGTGATCTGGTGGACCAGCCTTTCGCCATCAAGGAATACTTCCCGCGCGATTTCGCCACGCGGCGGGCGCTGGACGTGCTGGCCTCCTCCGAGGAAGACACACAGGATTTCAATCAGTGCCTGGAACGGTTCCGGCGGGAGGCGCAGGCGCTGGTGATGCTCAGCCGCGCGCCCGGTCTTGGCGACGGCCCAGGTCTCAGCGGCGGCCCAGGTCTTGGTAAAGGCCCAAATCCTGGTAACGGCATCGTGCGAATCGTGACCTATTTCGAGGCGCACGGCACCGGCTTCCTGGTGATGGCGTATGCCGAGGGCGATACCCTGGCGCGCGTGCTGCGCCAGGAACCGGGCGGGCTCGGGGCGGGCCGTGTACATTCGATACTGTCGCAGTTGCTGTCGATCGCGGGCAGGGTCCACCACGCCGGGCTGCTGCACCGGGACATCAAGCCGGGCAACATCATCCTGAGCGGCGATGACCGGCTGACGCTGATCGATTTCGGCTCCAGCCGCGAGGAATCCAGCAGCCGCACCAAGACCCACACCGCCATCTTCTCCGCGGGCTACGCCCCGCTCGAACAAATGCTCGGCCTGCCACAGGGGCCGTTCTCCGACATCTACGCGATCGGCGCGGTGGGGTATCACGCGATCGGCGGCGGGATGGTGGACGCGCTGACGCGGAATCACATGGTATCGGCCGGTGAGCCCGACCCGATGCCGCCCGCCACGGCGGTCGGCATCGGGCGTTACCCCGCGCCGCTGCTGCGCGCGATCGACACCGCGCTGGCGATCAACCCCGGACAACGGCCCCGCGGCGCGGACGCCATGCGCGCGATCATGGACTCCCCCGGAGCCAGGGATGAGGAGGACGATCCCGCCGGGGCGCCAACAGTGCTGGTGAGCGATTTCCTCATGGGCGGGAACGCATCACCGTCCGGACCGGACCGGGCCATGCCGTTCGCGGAGCAGGAAAACGGCCCGCCCATGCACGGCGCGGGATACTGGTTCAGGAAGCCGCGCGCCATCGCCGCGATGGTGGCGGGCGCCGTCATCGTGGCCGCCCTGGCCTGGCAGCCGGTGGCGGGGTTCTTCGCCCCCGGTCCCGGTCCGCCCCCTTCACCGCGGGCCCTCGCCCTTCAGGGCGGCGGCGGGCCGGATGCCTCGACCGTGCCGGAATTCCCGCCTTTGGCCTTCGATGACGGCAAACGGGACTGCGAACGCTGCCCGCGCATGGTGCTGATCCCAAAAGGAGACTTCCTGATGGGCATCCCCACGGCGGAAGCAAGGCGTGAGGGCACCATGGACTGGGACAAGAACGCCAGCCCCCACCGCCAGGTCACGTTCCGGCGCCCGTTCCACATCAGCGAAACCCCCATCAGCCGCGGCGAATACAACGAATGCGTCAAGGCCAGCGGCTGCAAGGGCGACTCCCTCCCGCCCGGTCAGCCCGCCGATCATCCGGTGTCACAGGTCAGCCGCGACGACGCCCTCGCCTATGTCTCCTGGCTGAACAAAATCCTCGATAAACGACTGGGACGCGCCGCCTACCGCCTGCCCGGTGAGGCGCAGTGGGAATACGCGGCGCGGGGCGGGACGGTGGAGGCCCGCTACTGGGGGGATGATTTCGTGGACAGCCGCGGCGATACCGTGCCGCGCGGCGAGGGCGGCACCATGCCCCTGAAACGATTCCGGCCCAACCCGTTCGGTCTGTACGACGTGCTCGGTCACGTCTGGCAATGGACGGAGGACCAATGGCACGACGATTACAAAGGGGCGCCGGACGACGGCACCCCCTGGGGCACGCCCTGGACCACCGGAGGCCCTGAAACCGGACGATGGGTCATCCGCGGCGGCTCCTGGTCCGGGGATGTGAAAACCATCCGCGCGGGGTATCGTGACTGGTATGACAGAT
>JAYVCG010000365.1:0-3053 GCA_043750075.1 Acetobacteraceae bacterium
ATCCCCCCTCCCCCCGGCCCAGAGGCAGCCAGACGCTGACCGTGGTGCCGTGTCCTTCCTCGCTCTCGATCAGCAACTGGCCGCGGTGGCGGTTGACGATGTGCCTGACGATCGCGAGGCCCAGACCCGTCCCTCCGGCGGCGCGGGAGCGGCTTTTGTCCACGCGGTAAAACCGTTCCGTCACCCGCGGCAGATGCGCCGCCGGGATCCCGGCGCCTTCGTCCGTCACCACCATCAGCACCCCCGGCCGGACCGGCCAGGGCGGGCCGGAGGGCGCCGGACGCGCGCTCAACCGCACCGTGCCACCGGGTTTGCCGTACCGCACCGCGTTGTCCAGCAGGTTCTGCGCCACCCGCGCGATCTGATCGGCATCGCCGGGAACCGGAGGCAGCCCCCCGGCGATCTCCACCGCGATCTTGCCCCCGTCCTCCGCCAGCCGCGGCTCATATCCCGCCACGATGGCGGGCAACAGCGTGACAAGATCAACGGGTTCGGAAGGCGGCTGGTGCTCGGCCAGTTCGATGCGCGCGAGATTGAGCAAATCGTCGATCAGCCGGTTCATCCGCGCACCCTGCTCGGCCATGATGGTCAGGAACCGTTCGCGCGCCGAGGGATCGTCCCTCGCCGGACCCAGAAGCGTCTGGGTGAAACCGATCAGAGACGCGAGCGGCGTGCGTAACTCATGGCTTACATTGGCGACGAAATCGGTGTGGGAGCGTTCGGCGCTGCGCTCCCGCGTGCGATCGGACAGCACCAGCACGGCCTGGCCATCTTCCGCGCGCGTGGATTGTACCGGCACAACAGTCGCCAGCAGATCGCGCGTCACCAGTCCGGGGATCGTCAGCGCCGCCGTCGCCGTGCCCCCCTGGAGCAACGCGCGATCCTGGGCCTCGCGCAGCGCCGGATGCCGCAGCACCGCCGCCAGATCCGCGCCGAGGATGGCGGTGGCGGCGGGATTGAGGCGGCTGACGGAACGATCCGCGCGCAGCACGATCAGGGGATCGGGCAGGCTTTCCAGGATCAGCGTGTCCGCGCGGCGTTCGCGCGCGGTCCGTTCGGCATGGGCCGCCAGATGGCGCGACAGCCGCGCGATCTCCCGCCCCAGGGGCGCCAGGAGCGCGGGAAGCACACTGTCCGGCGCGGCCTCATTCAGGACGGGAGGATTTTCCCCTTGACCGGGCAGCGTCCTGGCCTCGATCCGGCGCACCGCCGCGGCCAGCCTGGCGAGGCCGCGCGCCCACAGCAGGCCGGACAGGACGCACGCGGCCAGGATGAGGACGATCCCCGCGAGCGCGGGCCAGAACGCGGCGAGACCGCTCGCGGCCAGGGCCAGCAGCACCGCGACGGGGACGGCGGCGGCGTGAAAGACGAGGGAAAGAAAAGGCATGGCGCGATCCGTGCCGTATCCCAGGGCAACCGGCAATGCCAGCCCCCGCCCTGGGCGCCCAGCCGGCCTTCATCCCGCTTCATTCGCGTTCATTGTTCTTCAAAAAAACACGTTTCTGTCCTGTTCGCGCGAAAATCCGGAGCGGTTCACGGTTTGCCGGCATGTGCGTGGCCTGGCGCCCGTTCCGGACCGCGGCCCATAAGGCAATGACACCACAAAGGCACAAAGACACAAAGAATTCCTCGTGCGTTCAGCGGGATTCCTTTGTGTCTTTGTGTCTTTGTGGTGTCATTGCCTTGTCTTTCTTTCCACCGGCATGGCGCGGACAGGCGGATACGATAGGCTTCGCGGCCGCTCCGGCCCCCGGATTCTCGTGTGAGCGGGGTATCTCACCCGCGACGCCGCCGCGAGCCAGCCCGTTTCATCCCATGGGCAGCGGCAACCCGCCAATGCGGCCCTTCAACGCCTCCGTCAACACCGCGCGCTTTGCCCACAGCGCCCGGTACCAGGCGATCCGCGGCGCCACCTGATCCGCGAGCATCCGTTCCCGGATCACCATGCGCCGCGCGTTGTTCCCCAGTTCCAGCGCCAGGTCGGGCACCGTGGCCAAACGCAGGAACAGCCGGTGAAATTCCTCGGGGTTTTGGAAAATCAACCCGGTTTCGCCATGCGCGATGCTGTCGGTGTAAACGATCGCACTGGCCAGCGCCGCGACCCGGCAGGCTCCGGCCTCGATGAATTTCAGGTCGGATTTGGCGCGGTTGAACGGCGTGTCGCTCAGCGGCATCAGCGAAATCTCCGACGTGCCGAGCCAATCGAGGTACGTGTTGTAATCGCACAGCGGGAGGAAAGTCTTGTCGCGCGTCGCCAGCGCCTGAAAAAATCCCTCGTCATGAATGACCCGGAACCGCAGCCTGTGCCCGGTCTGGGCGATGACGGCGTTGATCGCGCCCATCAATGGCCGCCAGTCGGCCTCGCGGTTGAGCGCGCCGAAAAACACCGTCAGAACGCCGGGGTCGGTGAAGTTACGGATCGCGGGCAAGGCTTCGATGGCGTTCGGGAACAGCCCCGTTTCGGGGTTGCGCTGACGGAAGACACTGGCCAGGACGCGGGTGGTGGTCTGCACCGCGTGGACGCCGCGGAACGAGACCAGCGTGGGATCGTTCAGGCCGCGCATGAAATCGGGGTGATCGTCGAACTCCGTCACCACCAGCCAGCCTTTGTCGATCAGGCTGTTGATGACACGCTGGCCCTCGGCGCCGAACAGGGCGGGCCGGTGCAGGATGAAAATCCGCGGCACCTCCGCGCCGTCCGTGACCGCGGGCGGGTTGGCCGAGCCCGCCAGATGCGTGGTCACCTCGGGGTCCGAGCCCATCGCCAGCAGGGGATGAATGACGCGCAGATGCGACACGCCGCCGACGGGGTTCAACATGTCGCCCGCCACGACGACGCGGCGCGGCGCCGTTTTACGCACCCGCCAGACATGTTGCAGCGGCAGCGCGGTCCGCACGTAGTCGTTCGGGTCGATGCCGAGATTGCGCAGCGCGGGCACCATCGCCTGCACGAACGCCAGGCCTTCCGCCTCATCGAACACTCTTGGCTGCACATCGACGGGCACGAGACCGGCCGCGCGCAGGCCGCGCCGCATGGTTTCCGGGTTGAACCA
>JAYVCG010000366.1:0-8723 GCA_043750075.1 Acetobacteraceae bacterium
CGCCGAGGCATCGCGCAGCAGCACCGGCGCCAGCGCCGCGGGCGGCACGTTCATCTCCATCCGCACGGAGCGCACCAGCCCGATCAGCCGCACCACCCAATCGAGTTCCGCGCGTGCCGCCCCGGCGTCCGTCACCATGGCGGGCACGGGCCAGGACTCCCCGATCAGCGTCCATTCGGCGCCGTAACCGAAGCGGTGCCACAGTTCCTCGGTCACGAACGGCATCGCCGGGTGCAGCAGGCGCAGGATGGTGCCGAACACATGCGCCGCCGTGGCGCGGGTCTCGGCGGCGGCTTCGGGATCGGCGCCCGCGGCGAACACGGGTTTGGCCAGTTCCAGGAACCAGTCGCAGAACGTGTTCCACACGAAACGGTATCCGGCGGAGGCATAATCGTCCAGCCGGTACGCCTCCAGCGCCGCCGAGGCTTCCGCCACCGCCTGGTTCGCCGCGTCCAATATCCAGCGGCACAAGGGCGACCGGACCGTTGAGGGGTCGAAGCCCGCCACCACCCGCACCTCGTTCATCTCGCAGAACCTGGCCGCGTTCCACAGCTTGGTGACGAAGCCGCGGTAGTCCTTCACCCGCGCCTCGCCGAGTTTGACATCGCGGCCGGGACCGGTGAGGGCGCAGATGGTGAAGCGCAGCGCGTCGGCGCCGTGACGGTCGATCAGCTCCAGCGGGTCCATCACGTTGCCCTTGGACTTCGACATCTTCTGCCCGCGCTCGTCGCGCACCAGGCCGTGGATGTAGACGGTGCGGAACGGCACATCGCCCATGAAATGAATCCCCATCATCATCATCCGGGCGACCCAGAAGAAAATAATGTCGAAGCCCGTGACCAGCACATCGGTCGGATAATACCGCGCCAGTTCCGGCGTCTTCTCCGGCCAGCCCAGGGTGGAGAAGGGCCAGAGGCCGGAACTGAACCAGGTGTCGAGCACGTCCTCGTCCTGGACGATTTTTTCCACATGCCCGTAATGCGCGAGCGCCTGGGCAGCGGCCTCCGCCTCGTCCTTCGCCACGAAAACCTCACCATCCGGGCCGTACCAGGCCGGGATGCGGTGTCCCCACCAAAGCTGCCGGGAGATGCACCAGGGCTGGATGTCGCGCATCCAGGCAAAGAACGTATTTTCCCATTGTTTCGGCACGAACACGGTTTTGCCGGATTCCACCGCCTCGATCGCCGGTTTGGCCAGCACGGCGGCGTTGCAGTACCATTGCGTGGTCAGCAGCGGCTCGATCGGCACGCCGCCGCGGTCGCCGTGCGGAATTTGGTTGGTGTGGGGCTCGATTTTGTCCACCAGTTCCAGGCGTTCCAGTTCGGCCACGATCAGCTTGCGCGCGGCGAAGCGGTCCTGGCCGTCCAGGGTATGGACGAAGGCCGGATCGGCGATGGCCTCCACGGCCTTCAGCTCGTCAGAGATTTCCGCCAGCGTCACGCGCCCGGTCTTGTCGAGCACCGAGGGCATCGGCAGATCGTGCCGCCTGCCGACCTCGAAATCGTTGAAATCATGCGCGGGCGTGATCTTCACCGCGCCGGTGCCCTTCTCGGGATCGGCGTAGGTGTCGGCGACGATCGGGATCGCGCGCCCGACCAGGGGCAGGATCGCCTTCTGGCCGATCAGATGCGCCAGTGTGGGGTGATCGGGATGCACCGCGACGGCGGTATCGCCCAACATCGTTTCAGGGCGTGTGGTGGCGACGGTGATGAACTGGCCGGGCTGGCCCAGAATGGGGTAGCGCAGGTGCCAGAGGGAGCCTCTGACCTCCTGATTCTCCACTTCCAGGTCCGAGATCGCGGTTTGCAGCTTCGGATCCCAGTTCACCAGCCGCCGGTCGCGATAGATCAGGCCCTGGCGGAACAAGGTGACAAAAACCTCCCGCACGGCGGCGGACAGCCCCTCGTCCATGGTGAACCGCTCCCGCTGCCAGTCGAGCGAGGCGCCCAGACGGCGCAACTGCGTGGTGATGGTGCCGCCGGAGGAGGCTTTCCATTGCCAGACCCGTTCCAGGAATTTCTCGCGCCCCAACGCGCGCCGGTCCACCTTTTCAGCGGCGAGCAAGCGTTCGACGACCATCTGTGTGGCGATCCCGGCATGGTCGGTGCCCGGCTGCCACAGCGCGTCGCGCCCGGTCATGCGCCGGTAGCGGATCAGCGTGTCCTGCACGGTGAAGGTCAGCGCGTGCCCCATATGGAGCGAGCCGGTGACGTTCGGCGGCGGGATCATGATGGTGAAAGGGACGGCGTTCGAGGCCGGATCGGCGGCGAAGGCGCCCATGCGCTCCCACCCCTCGTAGAGCCGTGGCTCGATCTCGGTGGGGGCGAAGCTCTTGTCGAGTGTCATGGAAATCTCCCGCGGCCCCCGCCGATCCTGAAGGGGGACCATACGGATGCCGCGGGAGACCGCTCAGGGCAAGCGATTCAGCAGGCGAAGACGCTCAGAGCGTGGCGCGGGCGATCACGCGGTCGATCTCGGCGCGCACCAGACGCTCCACCATCGGCGCCAGGTTGGCGTCGAGCCAGCCTTTCAGGATCGGGCGCATTTCCTCGCGCACCAGGTCGGCGATGGTCGGCCCGCCGCTGTGCGTCTGCACGTTGCGGTCGGAGGTCAGGGCGCGGACAAGGTTGCCCACCGAACTGGCGGCGGCGGCGGTGGTCTCGTTGGAAGCGATGGAGGGGGCGGACAAGGAAGCACTCATGGCGGAACTCTCTGATGGGGTTGTCATCACGGCGGGGGCGGGGGCGGGCGGCACGGGAACCAGGACCGGTGGCATGTTGTGGGCCAAGGGCGGCGGCGCGGGAGGTTCCATGTGGACCACGGGCAGCGGTTCCACATGCATCACGGGCGGTGGCGCCGGAGGCTCCACCCTCACCACGGGCAGTGGTTCCACATGCATCACGGGCGGTGGCGCCGGAGGCTCCACCCTCACCACGGGCAGCGGTTCCACATGCATCACGGGCGGCGGCGCCGGGGGCTCCATCTTCACCACGGGCGGCGGTTCCATGGGAACCACAGCGGGCGGCGCCGGTGGTTCCACCCTGGCCACGGGCGGGAAGACCATCGGTGGCGCGGGGATTTTCGCCACCATCGGCGGCGGTGGCACCACCGCGGGGAACACGGGCTTAGGCGGTGCGTCCGCCACCCGCATTGAATCGTCGAGGACCAGGACATCCTGCGAAGGCGCGGGCGCCTGCCGGTTGACCGGGGCCGCCGGTGGCGGGGCGGTGGTGGTGGAATCTTCTTCGCTCAGAATCCGCCTGATGGAGGCCAGGATGTCCTCCATGGATGGGTCGGCCCCTGGGCCAGGCGGCGCGCCGCCTGTCTGTGTTTGTGATCCGCTCATCGATCTCCTGCTCCACGGTCCGGTCAGCGGCCGGGTTGATTGGTCGCGTAATCGCCAAGGCCCACCCACTTGTCGCGCACGGCGTTGTAATAGGCCGTCTCGTCATACAATGGCACGGGCAGGTGCATGTCGCGGGCGGTCAGACGGCCAACCGCCGCCGCGACCGCATAGGACGCGTTCACCAACTGTGCCAGATTCTGCACCAGGGATGTGCGGGAGTTCAGCAATTGCTGCTGAGCATTCAACACATCCAGCGTGGTGCGGCTTCCAACGATAGCTTCGCGCTCCACCCCTTCCAACGCGATTTCATTGGCGCGGATTTGCGCGCGCGTGCTTTGCGCGGCGGCGCGGGCGGAGGCCAGCGTCTCCCATGCCTGCACCGCGTTCTGCACGGCGGTGCGCCGTTTGTCTTCCAGATCGCGTGTCGTGAACTGCTGTTGCTGCCGCGCCTGACGCACACCGGCGTATTCCGAGCCGCCCTGATACAGCGGCACCGTGAGCTGCGCCACCACCTGATAGCCGGTGTTCTGCGTCCCGAACCCGGCGGAATTCTGCTGGTTGAACATCTGCCCCTGCACGCTGAGCTGCGGCATCAACTGGGCGAACGCCACATCGACCGCGTCCTTGGCGGCGGCGTCGGTGAATTGCGCGGCGATCACCTGGGGATTGTTGTTCGACGCCAGAGCGATCGCCTCAACCTCGGTCTTCACCGGCAGCGCGAGCGGTTGCGGCGGCAGCAGATCGGCCGGCGGCAAGACCCCGACCACCTGCTGGAACACGCCGCGCGCGGTTTCCAGTGTCCCTTCCGAGGTTTCCCGCAACGCCCGCGCCCCGGCCAGCGCCGCTTCCGCCTGCGCCACGTCAGTGCGGGTGATTTCCCCGACGCGGAAGCGGTCGTTGGTGGCCTGTAACTGTTTCGTCAGCACCGCCTCGTTGTTGCGGTTCAGCGCCAGTTCCTGGGTCCGCTGGATCACCGCCACATAGGCGTTCACCACCGCGGTGAAGCTGGTCTGTTCCTGCGCGATCAGATTGGCCCGCTCCGCCATCACCTGGTTCTTGGAGCGGTTGACGTTCGCCTGCGTGCGTCCGCCCGTGTAGATGTTCTGGCTGACCTGCGCGGTCGCGGTGCCGATCAGGCGGTCCGTCGGCGTCTTCAGGAAAGTGCCTCTGTTGTAGGTCTGGCTGGCGCCGCCGCCGTATCCGCCGCCGCCGCTCAACTGCACCTGCGGCCGCCATCCGGCCAGGGCCGCGGGCACGTTTTCATCCGTTGCCCGCAGCCGCGCGCGTCCGGCCTGCAACGCGGGCTGGGTGGAATAGGTCGTGGCCAGCGCCTCGATCAGCGTGCGGGGCACGCCGGTGGTGGCGGAGGGTCTGGGGATGCTGGTCCTCATCGTCTCCGGCCCAGGACTTTTCGGGGTCCGGGCGGCGGGCTTCGATGGGGGAAGGGCGGTGCGCGTCACGGCGGGCGGGCGCATGGGCCGGGATGGAACGGTGGCCCCCGGCGCCGGGACCGCGCCGGGGGTGAAAGCGGGAGGCGTCAGAGAAATCGGACCCGGCTGGGCAACAGACCCCGGCTGGGAAACAGGTCCAGGCTGGGAAACAGGCCCAGGCTGGGCAATCGGCCCCGGCTGGGTCTGCGCGAGCGCCGTCCCCGACATCAGCAAGGCGGACAAAGGAAGAATCAGACCGAGACGCGGACCCATGCGGCACCCTTGTTCAGAAACGATGGCCGGGAGCCGGCGCTGCTTCGCCGCCGGTCTCAACCCATTGCCGGAACTGTGCCACATACCGCGCGGGGACGCCATGATCACACTCAATCGCACGCGGGGGGTGCCGGCCGGTGCGAGGCGGTTATCGCCGGATACTGTTACAAATGCGTTAACAGCGGGCGGTCATTCGTCACCCGCGCCGGAAAATCAGAACGCGAACACGGGCGCCGCCATGAAACCGGGTAAAACCGGGCACGCGCAATCGAACAAGGTGCGGATGGACAGGCCCGCGGGCGTCGGCCCGGCGTGGATCGCGTGGCTGACGCGGCCGTTGCCGCCGCTCAGGATCGTCACCACGCGTCCATTCTCCGGGTGTAACTGGGCTGCGATGGCCAGGGGAATGGCGGGCACCGCGCCGTCGATCAGGATCAGCCCATACGGTGCGCCCGCCGCCCAGCCCGCCGTCAGCGGCCCGGCGGCGAGGGTGACAGAGGGGGCGGCGCCAGCCAGCGCCTTCCTCGTTGCCGCCAGCGCGTCCGCGGAGGGTTCCAGCGCCGTGACATCACATTCCAGCGCCGCGAGCAGGGCGGCGGCGTATCCCGCGCCCATGCCGATGACGAGGACTTTTTCCCCTTTTCGCGGCGCCGCCGCCTGCACCAGCCGCGCGAGCGCCATCGGCTGCATCATCACGCGCCCGTCATGCGGTCCCACGGTCTGGTCGGCGTAGGCCAGCGCGCCCAGAGCGGCGGGCAGGAAGCGTTCCCGCGGCAGATGCCGCATCGCCTCCAGAATCCGCGGGTCAGACACCTTGTTGGGACGGAGCTGGCTGTCCACCATCCGTCCGCGGGCATCGTCGAAGAAAGCGTCAGTCGCGAAATCAGGGCTCAAAGTGGCCATCACCGGCTCATTCCGTCAGGGTTGGCGGGCTTATACAGGGCCAGGGCGCCGCCCGCAAAGCGGGCAGGCCGGATGGGGCGTGGACGGGCTACCCTTGACCGCGCCCCGATCAACACGAGATAAGGCCGCGAGCCAGCGGGGGTCCGGTGGCAGAGTGGTGATGCATCGGACTGCAAATCCGCGTATGCCGGTTCGATTCCGGCCCGGACCTCCAATCATTCCTGTTGAAAAGCGCCGGCCTGTAGAAAAGCGCCGGTCTGTAGAAAAGCGCCGGACGGCGTCAAAATGTGGCAGCGGCGCCGGTCAGGCGTATCGAATTCGCCGCCTGACGTCATGGTCGAGAGCTTCTTCGACACGAACGGCGGGTCCCGCGCCTCATTGGCAAGTGGCTGAAAGCGGGTGTTCTGGAAGACAATATTTGGACGGACGGCACAAACGCCACGGCGTTAACGATATGTTCAGGATTTGCCGCCTACCTTCGAACCAGAGGCGATTTTGCGCGGAAGGGACGAATGTGCGCTCGGGATGGCTGACCATGGGGATGTCATGGACGATCGGACTGAGTACGGCCTTCTCGGCCGCGCTCACGGCCGCCGCGCCCTGCCCATCGGGCGGCGTGCTGTTTCCGCCGCATCTCGCCTTCGAAGCCGAATGGCCGGACTCCGCCCTGGCCTGCGCCCGGTTTCCGACCGGCCCCTGGACACTCGCGGATGGGGACGCGCCCAGAAACCTGGGCGCTGCTTACGCGGCACACCCGAGTGAGGATCGCACCCGTCCGACCCGGCAGATGCGAGGCGCGGATAACCAGGATGTCGTCATGGCGAACGGCCTGGCGGTCTTTAATGTGCGCACCGCCGGTGCCAGCCGGGATTCCCGCCTGGTGATCCGCCTCGACAATCGCACCACGGTGACCATCGCCATTGAACCCACGCCAGGCGGAACCCAGGGGGACGCACATGTCTTGGCCATGGCGACCGGGACCGCGATACCCGCGGTGACAGAACGGTCTCTGCCCGGCGCCGCGTACCTGACCTCGTTATCGGGGCCAGCGCTGCCTCAGGACACCACGTCGATCGACGGCAACGTCGAAACCGCCGCCAACCCCGCGAACATCCCCGAGCCATCGCCCCTCGCCTTCTTCGCCGCCGGTCTTCTGGGCCTTCACGTCGTGGTCAGGCGGTGCAGGTCACAGCGGCACGCCGGCCAGGCTGCGGCTGGTGCGAATCGTTTGTAACGTCTGCACCCGGCTGACCGTCGGCAGGCCGGTCAGCCGCTGGGTCAGCTGATTCTCGTGCCCGGTGTCGCGCGCGACCAGGCGCAGCAGGAAATCGCCCCCGCCCCGGATCATGTGGCACTCGCGGACTTCGGGCCACAGCGCGACCAGTTGCTCGAAGGCCGACAGAACGGCGTCCTTCTGACTGTCCAGGCCGACGATGGCGAAGACAACGATTTCCCACCCCAGCTTTTGCGGATCGGTATCGGCGTGGTAGCCGCGGATGACGCCCGCTTCTTCCAGCGCGCGAACCCGGCGCAGACACGGGGGCGCCGAGACCCCCGCGACGCGCGAGAGGGCGATATTGGTGATCCGCCCGTTCTCCTGCAAAGCCCCCAGGATGCGTTTGTCGATGGCGTCGAGGTGGGCCGGCGTCTCGGTCGTTGGCGATTTCATCGTTCTGGCAACCACAGGCTGGCGAAACACTGAGTGTATTGCGCGACGCGCGGCGGGCAAGGGGGCAAAACGCCCCAGCGGCATATTCCCCGCGGAAAGCGCCCTCGGCGCATACTCGCCGCGGAAAGCGCGGCGCCCGGCTCAGAGCGGGATCGCGAGCAGGGTATCGAAACGCGGGCTGTCGCAGATCGCGATCCGCTCCGCGAACCGCCACGCACCGGCGGCGTCGCGACTGAGCCGGTCGCGATAAACGCCCACGGCGAAGACATCCATTTGGCCCTCGCGCATCGTGCGCACGACCAGGAACGAGGTTTCCGCGACGACACTTCCTTCCGGCCCAGGTGAAATCAGGGGCATACTCAGGATGTGGCGGTAACGCTGGCGCTCGTAGATGTTCGCCTGGCGCAGCGCGGCGATTCGATCCTCGAGCATCGCCCTTGTATCGGCATAGACGATTCCGGCCTCGTAGCCCTTGGCCACGTTGTCGGCGGTCGTGATCTTATACAGGCAATCGGCGTGGAAGAAACCGGGCCATTCTTCCAGCCGGCCGGCATCGATCGCCGCGGCATACGCGGCGTTCAGAGTGGAAATCTCGAACAGCGTGGCGGCTTCGGTCATCGCGGTCACAGATCCATATGGGCGCGCCAGGCTTTCCAGAAGCCACGCACCGAGGCCTCGGTGGCCCGTGTTTCAGAGGTCTCGGCGCTGGCGCCGCCCATTTCCAGCACGGATAATTGGTCGTTCGCCGCCGCGATGCCGCGCTGGACGAAGCCGCCGACAGCGCCGTCCTCCATCGACACGAGGCCCGCCGGTCCGGCGAGGTTCCCCTGCTTCAGCCGCATCTTTCGCAGCTCCGGCGTGTCGCCGGCGAAACCGATACAGGTCCAGTTGAGGTCCATTTTATCGGTGCCACGGGGGACGATCTGGCGGATGGCCAGCGCGTTGTGAATCTGCTGAAGAATGAAGCCGGGGAAAATGGACAATATCTGCAATTGAATATTGTCGTCGAATTCCGCGACGGAGGACAGGAAAGACGGATCCTTCAACTGGAAACCCTGGTTGTCGGCGCGCATCCCGGCATAGCTGTCGTCGGGACCGGGCA
>JAYVCG010000367.1:0-2772 GCA_043750075.1 Acetobacteraceae bacterium
GGGAACGCGCATGGCTTCCGCTGCCGAACAACTCGCGGCGAATCTGAGTCTGGGGACATTCTCCAAGGCCACTGAACTCAAACAACGCCTGTGGTTCACGTTGGGCGCCCTCATCGTCTACCGGATCGGCACCTACATCCCGATCCCCGGCGTCGATGGCGCCGTCATGGCCGAAATGATGAAACAGCACGGCGGCGGCATCCTGGGCATGTTCGACATGTTCTCGGGCGGCGCCTTGTCGCGCGTCACGGTCTTCGCGCTCAACATCATGCCCTACATCAGCGCCAGCATCATCATCCAGTTGATGACCGCCGCTGTCCCCTCGCTGGAGGCGCTGAAAAAAGAAGGCGAGATGGGGCGGAAAAAGCTCAACCAGTACACCCGCTACCTGACCGCGTTCATCGCCACGTTCCAGGCCTACGGCATCGCGATCGGGCTGGAATCGATGCAGGGCGCGGTGCTGGAACAGGGCTGGTTCTTCCGCTTCTCCTGCGTCATCACTCTGGTCGGCGGCACCATGTTCCTGATGTGGCTCGGTGAGCAGATCACCGCCCGCGGCATTGGCAACGGCCAGAGCCTGATCATCATGGCGGGCATCGTCGCCGGTCTGCCGGGCGCCCTGGCCTCCCTGCTCGACCTTGGCCGCACCGGCGCGCTGTCGCCGATCTTCGTCCTGGTGTTCCTGCTGCTGGCCGTCGCGACCATCGCCGCCATCGTCTTCATCGAGCGGGCGCAGCGGCGAATCCCCGTGCAATATCCCAAACAGCAACGCGCCGGGCGGCAGTTCGGCGGCGATTCGACGCACATGCCGTTGAAGATCAACACCTCGGGCGTGATCCCGCCGATCTTCGCCAGTTCGCTGCTGCTGATCCCGGCCACACTGGCTGGCATGACCACCAACGGCCCGGTCTGGTTGCAGGACATCATGAACCAGTTGAACCATGGCCAGCCGGTTTACATGATCCTGTACGCGGGGCTGATCATCTTCTTCGCCTTCTTCTACACGGCGATTGTGTTCAACCCCGAGGAAACCGCCGACAACCTGCGCAAATACGGCGGCTTCGTGCCTGGCATCCGCCCAGGCGCCGCGACCGCCACATATTTCGACCGCATCCTGACGCGGTTGACCACGGTGGGCGGCATCTATCTGGTGGTGGTGTGCATGTTGCCGGAACTGCTGATCAGCGATTACGGACTGCCGTTCTATTTCGGCGGCACCTCGATCCTGATCGTGGTCTCGGTGACGATGGACACGGTGACACAGATCCAGTCGCATCTGCTGGCGCACCAGTATGAAGGCCTCATCC
This sequence comes from Acetobacteraceae bacterium, assembly GCA_043750075.1. Lineage (GTDB taxonomy): Bacteria > Pseudomonadota > Alphaproteobacteria > Acetobacterales > Acetobacteraceae > Rhodopila. The sequence goes on from JAYVCG010000367.1 coordinate 1,308, forward strand.
GCAAGAACAGGGTAAAGGGACGCCGGTGAAACTGATTCTTCTGGGTCCGCCGGGCGCCGGGAAGGGAACGCAGGCGCAGCGTCTGCGGGACCATTATGGGATCGCGCAGATTTCGACGGGGGACATGCTGCGGGCCGAGGTCTCGGCGGGCTCCCCCATCGGCAAGGAAGCGAAAGCGGTGATGGAGGCGGGCCAGCTCGTGTCCGACGACATCATCATCCGCATGTTGGGCCAGCGGATCGAGCAGCCGGATTGCGCCAACGGTTTCATCCTGGACGGCTTCCCGCGCACGGTGCCGCAGGCCCAGGCGCTGGATGGGTTGCTGGCGGGGAGGGGGATGACGCTCGACGCGGTGGTGGAACTGAAGGTCGATGACGCGGCGCTGGTCGATCGCATCGCCGGGCGTTTCACCTGCGCCACCTGCGGCACGGGCTATCACGATACGTTCAAGACCCCCGCCGTCGCGGGTGTGTGCGATGTGTGTGGCGGCACGGCGTTCACCCGCCGGGCGGATGACAACCGCGACACGGTGAAGGCGCGGCTCGATGCCTATCACAGCCAGACCGCGCCGATCCTGCCGCATTACGCCGCGCGGGGAAATCTGCATCAGGTGGACGGCATGGCGGACATCGAGGAAGTAACGCGCCAGTTGCGCGTGGTGCTGGATCAACCGCGCTGAGGACACATCATGTCGGGCACCCCCCCCAACGCACGGGCCTTGCTGGCTGAGGCGGACCGTTTGCATCTCGCGAAGGACTACGCGGGGGCCACCGAGTTCTATGCCAACGCGCTCGTGCGGAACGCCAATCTGGCCATGGCCTGGTACGGCCTGGGATGCGCCCGCGGTTCCCTCGGCGAGCACGGCGAGGCGATCGAGGCGCTGCGCCGCGCCATCGCCCTGACCCCCAACGATCCCAGGATGCGCGCCAATCTGGCCGAAGCGTTGTTCGCCGTCGGCCATATCTCCGAGGCAATCAGCGAATACCAGCACATGACGCTGGAGGGTGACGCGATGCTGCGCGAAGTGGCGCTGCGCAACATGGCCTGTATCGCGCCGGGCGATCCGGCCCTCGACAACGCCGCCATCCTGCGCCTCCGCAAGGCCTGGGCCGCCACGCAAGGCAAGCTGGCGCCCAGGGCTGTCCGGCCCGCCCGCGCGCCGGGGGAGAAGCTCAGGATTGGCTATGTCGGCTCGTATTTCAGCGCGCGGAACTGGATGAAGATGTACATGGGCGTCATCAATGCCCATGACCGCGACACATTCGAGATCAACCTGATCGTCGATGGCGGCCCGCCCTCCGCCGAGGCGGGCTATCGCGATCATCCGGACGACCGCATCTGGGAGGTCGATGGCCTTGCGAATGACGAACTGGCCGGCCACATCGCCGAGGCGAAGCTGGATGTGCTGGTCGATCTGATCGGCTACAGCAACCTCGAACGCATGCCGCTGTCCCTCCACCGCGCC
>JAYVCG010000368.1:0-12534 GCA_043750075.1 Acetobacteraceae bacterium
TGCACGGTCGCGGGCAGGACCAGGGTGAACAACGCCGCGGCCAGCATGACGGCGGCGACGGGCAGATCCCACCAGGCGATGAAGGCGAAGATCGCCACCGGCGCGCAGAGCGCGATCGCCACCTGCGGCAGATACTGACCGAAGAAGGTTTGCAGTTGCTCGACGCCATCGACCATCGTCAGCATGACGCCGCCGGTGCGCTCCGACCCGAACCATGCCGGGCCAAGCGCCAGGATTTTGTCGAACAGGCGGGCGCGCAGCACTTCCTGCACCCGCGCGGCGGTGGTGTGCGCGACCATGGTGCGGGCGTGGTCGAGCCAGGCGCGCAGCAGAATCGCGGCCACGGCGGCCAGCAGGGAGGGGAACAGGTGAGCCCAGTCCTCGCCTCGGAACACGCCCGCCAGGAAGCGGCCAAGGAAGGCGAACCGCGCGATCCCCACACAGAGGGACGCGAGGCCCAGAAGCACGGCCCAGGTGATGCGATCCCGGAGGCCGGCGGTGAGGCGCCAGAGCTTGAGGTCGAAATGCATGGGAGGATAGTGCGGCAATCGCTGGCGGGCGGGAACCCCGCGCGTGACGGCGGGGGACAAGGGGACGGTGGCTCGATCGCCACTTCATCAAGTTCGCCGTGCTGCCGACGACCCTGCTGATGACCTGCATCTTCGGCATCCCCTTGCTGTTCTCCGGCCTGCTCAGCTTCCAGGGCTGGGCGCCGGAACTGGGGCTGTTCGACGGCAAATTCGTCGGCATGGCGAATTACGCGGATTTGCTGGACGATCCCGGCTTCATCGGCAGCATCAAACTGACGTTGTTCTACACATTCCTCACCGTCAGCGCGGAACTGGCCTGCGGGCCTGGGATCGCGCTGCTGCTGAACATCGACCTGCCGTATATCGCGATCTTCCGCACCTTCCTGGTGGTGCCGATGATGATCATGCCGGTGGTCGCGGCGTTCTGCTGGAAATTGCTGCTCGACCCCGATCACGGCGTCATCAACTACTGGATCGGCGAGCACATCGTCTGGCTCGGCCGCCCCGACACGGCGCTGTTCGCGGTGGCGCTGGTGAATGTGTGGCAGAACGCGCCCTATGTCTCGATCCTGCTGCTCGCGGGTCTGCGCTCCCTGCCGCACGAGCCGGTGGAGGACGCGCGCATCGACGGCGCCAGTGTGTGGCAAATGTTCTGCCGTCAGAATTGCCAAACACACCACCCTTGCGCGTATCGTGAAACAGCACACGGGTATCGCCGCCGTGTTTTTTGACGCGCGGTTGAAGCAATGCCCTGGCATCCGTTCTTTCCGGCACCATCCCCCCGGTCACATTTTCATCCCCACCCGCCCTCACCCCCATGTTCGTTCGCACAACGATCCGCCTCTTGCTATAATCCTCCCGTTCCCACCGGGAGTCGCGCGCGATGGTCCTCCGAATCCTTCTTCTGCTCACCCTCCTCCTCACCGCCTCGCCCTCCTGGGCCGCGAATTTCGAACTGCCTGGGCTTTCGCGTGACGCGCAGGCCTACGCCACCAGTCTGACTCGCCGTGTCCCCGCCGGAGGCACGCAAGCCGCGCGCCGCGCCGCCGAGCAGCAGGCCGCCATCGCCATCGGGCGGCAGGACTGGTCCGGCGCCGTCACCTTCCTGGAAACGCGCATCGCGCAGGGGGATGCCTCGGCGCGGCAATTCTTCAATCTGTCGGTGGCGCAGATGCGCCGTTCCCCGGCCGATCCGCAACGCAGTCTGCACGCGGCCTGGCTGAGCTTTTCCGCGGCCTCGGGGACGGAAGAAGAAATTCCCAGTCTGCTGCTGATGGCTGAGGCGCTGCACGCCCTCAACCGCGACGCCCAGGTGGTGCAGGTGATGAAGGCGGTGGTGGAGCGGGCGCCGGAGAACACGGCCTATCAGCAAAGACTGAAGGACGTGCAAAAGGCGGTGGGTGTGAGCGTGACCAGGGTGCGGACCGAAACGGACACCGATCCGCCGCGCGCCTGCGTGGAATTCACCGTGTCGCCGTCCCGCCGGTCCGATTTCGTGCCCGCCGACTGGGTGCGGCTGACGCCTCCGGTGCCGAACGCGGCGGTGACGCGGGAGGACGATCAGATTTGCATCTCCGGCCTGCCGCCGGGGGCGACCACGCGCATTACGTTGCGCGCCGGGATGCCAGGGGAAGCCGGTCTGACGCTGGTGAGCGAGGCCACGATGGCGGTGGCGATCCCCAACCTGCCGCCGCGGATCATTTTCGACTCGCGGCTGTTCGTGCTGCCGCGCGGCCAGACGCCCTCGGTGACGCTGACCACCATCAATCTCTCGGCGGTGTCGTTGCGGTTGATACGGTTGACGGAACGCAATGTCGTGACGTTCCTGCGCGACAACAAAATGGGCGAGGCGATTGAAAGCTGGCAGGCCAGCCGCCTGACCGACCACACCGGCCGCGAGGTCTGGAGCGGCACGGCGCAGGTGACGAAATGGGAAAGTAACAAACCCGCGCGCACGGCGCTGCCGTTTCCGGAGGCGCTGGCCACCGCCGGTCCTGGACTGTATGCGCTGATCGCGGCGCCGGGCGATGGCGCCGCCAGGGACGACGATGCCTCGGCGGTGCAGATGATCCTGCGGACCGATCTGGCGCCGACGGTGTGGCGCGGCTCGGATGGGCTGACGGTGCAGGTGCGCGGCTATTCGGACGCGAAACCGCGGGCGGACATCAGGCTCACGCTGCTGGCGCGCAACAACGACATCCTGGCGGAGGCGAAGACGGACGCCGCGGGCTTCGCGCGCTTCCCGGCGCCGCTGTTGCTGGGGGAGGGACCGGCGGCGCCCGCCACCGTTCACGCTTTCGGGCCGGAGGATGATTTCGCCGCGCTGGACCTGAACGTCGCCTCGTTCGACCTGTCCGATCGCGGGGTGGAGGGGATGCCGCATCCTGGCCCGCTGGACGCGTTCGTCTGGCTGGACCGCGGCATCTACCGGCCGGGGGAGACCGTGCAGGTGATGGCGCTGCTGCGCGACGCGGCGGGCCTGCCCGCGGACATTCCGGCGACCGTGACCATCAAACGGCCCAATGGGCAGGTGTTCCTGCGCGTGACGCCGCAACGCGCCGGGGACGCGGCGGTGCATGTGCCGGTGGTGCTGTCCTCGGGCGCCGCCGCCGGAACGTGGAAAGTGGAGATCAACGCCGATCCCAAGGCGCCGCCCATCGGCACGGCGGAATTCCGGGTCGATGCCTTCGTCCCCGATCGCATGGCGGTCGAGGCTGGGCCGGTGCCGCCGGTCCTGATCCCAGGCGAGACGGTCCAGGTGCCGGTCTCGGCGCGGTTCCTGTATGGCGCCCCCGCCGCCGGTCTGACCGGCAAGGCGAAACTGCGCCTCGTCATCGATCCGGCGCCCTTCCCGGCGCTGGCGGGTTATCGCATCGGCATGGTGGGCGAGACGTACGCGCCTGAGGCCACCGACCTCTCGATGGAGGACACGGACGCGGAAGGCCGCACCACGCTACCCGTCACGATCGACAAGGCGCCCGATCTGACGCGGGCGCTGAAGGCGGACATCACGATCGAGGTGGACGATCCCTCGGGCCGGGCATCCAAAACGAACGTGTCGATCCCGGTGCGCCCGTCCGGGCCGCTGATCGGCGTGAAGCCGCTGTTCCCCGAAGACGCGGTGGACGCGAAAACCGATGCCGGGTTCGAGATCGCCGCCGTGAAACCGGATGGCGCCCGCACCGCGCTGAACGCCAGATTGCGCCTGGTGCGGGAACGCCCGGACTGGCGGATGGTCATGCGCGGCTCGGTCGCGCGCTATGAGACAGTGTGGAAGGACGAGCCGCTGGAAACGCGGGAGATTTCCATCCCCGCCGGTCAACCGTTCCGCTTCGTCAAACAACTGGATTTCGGGCGCTACCGGCTGGAGGTTTCTCAGTCCGGCGGCATGGCCGTCACCTCCTACCGCTTCCGCTCCGGCTGGGCTTCCGCGGAAAGTCCCGAGGTGCCGGACCGGGTCGATGTCTCGGCGGATCGTAAATCCATCCCCGTGGGGCAATCGGCGCGCATCCACATCGCCCCGCCCTTCGCGGGGGAGGCGACGCTGCTGGTGCTGTCGGACAAGGTTTTGTCCACCCGCACCCTGTCCGTGCCCGAGGGCGGCATCACGGTCGATGTGCCGGTCGAGGAAAGCTGGGGGCCCGGCGCCTATGTCGCGGTCCACGTCTTCCGGGGCAACGCGGGCACCCGTCCCGGCCGCGCCCTGGGCCTGACCTGGGTGGGGGTCGATCCGGCGGCGCGGACGATGGCGGTGACGATCACCGCGCCCGAGAAAACCGCACCCCGCGCCCGCCTGAACGTGCCCGTGAAAGCGGCGCCCGGCGCGTGGCTGACGGTGGCGGTGGTGGATGAGGGGATTTTGCGCCTCACCCGCTTCGTTTCCCCCGATCCGGCGGCGCATTTCCTCGCCCGCCGCCGTCTGGGGCTGGACATCCGCGACGACTGGGGCCGCCTGATCAAACCCGCCGAGGGCGAGGCGACGCTGCTGAAACAAGGCGGCGACGACGACGGCACGCCGCTGCCCGACATCCCCATCCGCACGGTGACGCTGTTCACCCCGCCAGTGCAGGCGGGCGCGGACGGGACGGCGGTGATCCCGCTCGATCTGCCGGACTTCAACGGCCAGGTGCGGCTGATGGTGGTCGCCTGGCAGGGCAGCCGGATCGGTGCCGCCTCCACCCCCCTGGTGATCCGCGATCCGCTGATCGCCGAGGCGCTGCTGCCCCGCTTCCTCGCCCCTGGCGATGAGGCGCGGCTGGCGGTGCTGCTGCACAACATCGACCTCCCGGCGGGGGAGGCGAAAGCGGTGATAACCACCGAGGGACCGCTGGAGGTCGATGGCGCCAGCACCGTCGCCGCCACGCTCCAGCCGGGCCAGCGGGCGGTGCCGGGCACCATCCTGCGCGCCACCGGGGCGGGACGCGGCGTGGTGAAACTGGCGATCACCGGCCCCAACGGGTTCACTCTGCAACGCGACACGGCGATCACCATCCGGCCCTCGCGCGGGGTCTCCACCTTCGTGGCGGGCACTGAAATGGCGCCGGGGACGGAGCTGCGTCTCGCCGCCGCGGTCGAACGGTTCATTCCCGGCACCTGGCGGGCCTCGGCGCTGTTCGGCGGGCCGGTGCGCTTCGACGCCGCCGGGATCGCGCGGGAACTCGCGGCCTATCAGTGGTCGTGTCTGGAGCAAACGACCAGCCGGGGCTTTCCCCTCGCGATGCTGCCCGATGGGCCCATGGCGGGGGAGGACCGCGCGGCCCGGTTGCAAAAGGATGTGAGTTCGGTGCTCGACCGCCAGCGTTTCGACGGCGGCTTCGCGCTGTGGACCGCCGCCGGGGAGGCGGAACCGTGGCTGACCTCCTACGCGGTGGATTTCCTGCTGCGGGCGAAAGCGGCGGGCGCCGTGGTGCCGGATCAGGCGATGGCGGAAGCCCTGAAATTCCTGCTGGAAGCCGCCAACGAGGACAACAGCGACCCCGCCGCGCGGGTGGCGCAGGCCTATCGCCTGTATGTGCTCGCACGCGCGGGCAAGGGACGGCCGGGCGCCGCGCGGGTGCTGGCTGAGGATCTCGATGAACTGCCGACGCCTTTGGCGAAGGCGCAACTCGGCGCGGCGCTGATGCTGGCGCACGACCAGCCGCGCGCCGAGGCGGCGTTCCGCGCGGCACTCGCGTCACCAGCACGCAAGTGGTGGTACAAGGATTATGGCTCCGCGTTGCGCGATCAGTTGGCGATTGTCGTGCTGCTGAAGGAAAGCGGCGTGCTGCCGGAGCGTCTGACGGCGTTGATGGCCGCTCTGCCAGGCGCCGACCTGCGTGCTGGCATGCTCTCCACCCAGGAACAGGCCTGGGCCATCGCAGCGGCCGCGGTACTGGGCCGGGACGGACGACCGGCGCGGGTGCAGGTGGACGGACGGGAATTGCCCGCGGCCCCGGTCGTGACGCTGCCGCTCACCGGGCCGGTGACGGTCCGTAACCTGGGGGATCGCGGCCTGTGGCAATCGGTCTCCGTCACTGGCGTGGCGGTGGAGGCACCGGCGGCGGCGCGCTCCGGCATGCGGATCACCCGCAAGTTCCTCAAGGAGGACGGCACTCCGCTCAACCTGGATCAGTTGCGGCAGAACACCAGCTTCGTGCTGCTGCTGGAGGGCCAGGCCGAGGACGGCCAGGACCATCGCGCCCTGATCATCCAGGGTCTGCCCGCCGGATGGGAGGTGGTGGCGCGGTTCAACGAGGGCGCCGTGCCGGGCATGGCGTGGCTCGACAAACTGTCGGCCACCGAGGCGCAACCCGCCGCCGATGACCGTTACGCCGCCATCGTGGCGCTGGAGCCGAACCAGCCAGCCTTCCGGGTCGCGGTGCGGCTGCGCGCGGTCACGCCGGGCGCCTATGGATTGCCTGGTGCTGAGGTCAGCGACATGTACCGGCCAGGGGTGTTCGCCCGCCAGAACGCGGCGCGGATCAAGGTGCTGGCGGCGGAGTGAGCGTCCCATGGACGGGATCATCGTGCCGGGAAGAACGCCATGCCCGTTTCCCTGGGGCGCGGGATGAAACGCTGGCTGATCCGGGGAATGGGCGCGGCGCTCCTGCTTCTGAGCGCCGCGTTCGCCCTTGACCGGCTGTTCCCGCCCAACCTGACCCGTCTCGCCACGACGGGGACGGAAATCCTCGACCGTCAGGGCCGCACCGTCGCCGTCCTGCCCGCGCCGGGCGGGGTGTGGCGGTTCCGGACCTCCACCGATGACGTGGCGCCGGTGCTGCTGGAGACGCTGATCCGTATCGAGGACCGGCATTTCTGGCGGCATCCGGGCGTCAACCCGCTGGCCCTGCTGCGCGCCTCGGCGCAGGATTTGCGGGCGGGCCGGATCGTGTCCGGCGGCTCGACGCTGACCATGCAGGCGGCGCGGCTGCTGGAGCCGAGGCCGCGGACCGTGCGCGCGAAACTGATCGAGATCGCGCGGGCGGTGCAACTCGAATGGCGGTTCTCCAAGCGCGACATCCTGGGCATATGGCTGACCCTGGCGCCGTATGGCGGCAATCTGGAGGGGGTGCGGGCCGGATCGATGGCCTGGTTCGGCGCCTCTGCCCGCACGCTGGACCAGGCCCAGGCGGCGCTGCTGGTGGCGATTCCGCGGCGGCCGGAGGGGTTGCGGCCGGACCGGCACCCCGAGGCAGCGCGTCACCTGCGTGACCGGATTCTGGCGGCGGATGGCGGCGCCATGCCGGAGCGCCGTCTGAAATTGCCGCGTCACGCGCGTCAGGCGGTGGCGGGTCTGGTCTCCGCCCGTCCTGGCGCGGTTCGGCCAGGCACGGTCCCTTCTGGTGCGGCTCCTTCCGTCACACTCCTTCCTGGCCCGTCCCCTTCTGCCTCGTCCCTGGCCAGTCCGGCCCGCGTCACCACGACGCTCGATCTGCCTTTGCAGATCGCGTTGGAACGCCTCGCCTCCGATCGTCTGCGGCGGTTGCCCGATCGCGCTTCGATGGCGCTGCTGGTCGTGGACGCGCGCACGCGCGACATCCGCGCGGTTGTCTCGGGCGGCGAGGAACCGGCGGAGGCGCGGGCGGGCGCCCTGGACCTGACACGGGCGGTGCGCTCGCCCGGTTCGGCGATGAAGCCCTTCATCTACGCGATGGCGTTCGAGGACGGCATCGCCGCGCCCGAAACCAGGGTGGAGGATTTGCCACGCCGTTTCGGCACCTACGCGCCCGAGGATTTCGACCGGAGCTTCGCGGGCGGCGTCACGGCGGGGGAAGCCTTGCGCCGCTCGTTGAACCTGCCCGCGGTGGCACTGCTGGAACAGGTCGGTCCCGCGCGCTTCGCGGCGCGGATGCGGCTGGCGGGCGCGGCGTTGCGCCTGCCAGCGGGCGCCGAGGCATCGTTGCCGCTGGCCCTGGGTGGCGCCGGAATCACGCTGCGCGACCTCACGGGACTGTACGCGGCGCTCGCCACCGACGGTTCGGCGGGCCAGCCCAGACTGTCAGCCGGACCGGACACACGCGGCGGCGCGTTCCTGCAACCGAGAGCGGCGGCGTCGATCGCGGGCGTCCTGACCCAGCCCCTGCCGGAGTCCAGCCTCCCCGGCATCGCCTGGAAAACCGGCACGAGCTGGGGCGGCCGCGACGCCTGGGCTCTGGGCTTCGACCGGACGCATGCGGTGGGCGTGTGGGTGGGACGGCCCGACGGGACACCTCTGCCAGGCGCCACCGGACGCGGCCTGGCCCTGCCGTTGCTGACACGCGTGTTCGAGATGCTGCCCGCCGCGCCGCGCGATCCCCCGCCCGCCGCGAAACCCATGGCGGCCTCTCCCGCGTCGTCAAACGTGCTGCGGCTGTTGTTTCCTCCCCCCAACGCGGTGGTGAGCGGCGATGGCCCGGTGACGCTGCGCGCCATGGGAGGACGCCGCCCGCTGACCTTCCTGGTGAACGGAGCCCCCCTGGGCACCGATCCGGCACGGCGGGAGATCGCCTGGGTGCCGCCCGCACCAGGGTTCTACCGCCTGACCGTGCTGGACGCCGATGGCGGCGTGGCGCGGGTTCAGGTGCGGGTGAAGTGACCCTTCCCTCCGTCATGCATATGATAAGGCTGCTCCATTCATGGCCCTTGCGCATGGCCCCCGCGCATGGCCCCTGCGCGTGCGCCACGCTTGCGGTCATGCCGCGGGTCGGGCACATCGTCCTGACCGCCCGTACGGGAAAGGCAGATCGCGGACGATGAGCGCCAGTGCCGAGGTCAACACGACGGCTGATGCCTCGTCTTCCCCGCGCAAAAGCGGGAAACGCGATTATCGCCTCGACTTCTTCCGCGGGCTCGCGCTGATTTTCATCTTCATCGATCACATCCCCGACAACACCATCAGCTACTTCACCTTGCGTTCCTTCGCGTTCTGCGACGCCGCCGAGGTGTTCATTTTCATCTCCGGCTACACCGCCGCCCTGGCGTATGCTCCGGTGTTCGGGCGGGAAGGCGTGGCGATGGGGTTCGCGCGCATTTACCGGCGTGTCTGGCAACTGTACGTCGCGCATCTGTGCCTGTTCATGATCTTCAACGCCGAGGTCGCGTATACGCTGAAATTCCTCTACAACCCGCTGTTCGCGGATGAGCTTCAGGTCGGCGATTACCTGGAAAATCCGGGAGAAGCCTTCATCCGCGTGCTGTTGTTACAGTTTCAGCCGTCCCTGCTGAACATTCTCCCGCTTTACATCGCCCTGCTTTTGGTGCTGCCGTTCTTCATTCTTTGCATCCGGCGGCATGTTCTTTGGGGTCTGATCCCATCGGCCATCCTCTACACCGCGGCGAACTTGTTTGGCTGGAACATGCCCGGCTTCCCCGAGGGGCGTTGGTGGTTCTTCAACCCGTTCGCCTGGCAGTTCCTGTTCGCCATCGCGGTCAGTCTGGGATACGCGCGCACCAAGGGCGCGCGCTATCTGCCGTCCACGCGATGGCTTCCCGCCGCCGCGCTGGTGTTCTCCCTCATCGCGGGCGTGATCGTCCTGTCCTGGTCTTTGCACGAAGCCAGCAGCCGGTTTCCGCAGTACATCGTTCTGCCGGATACGTGGTTCCAGAAAACCATGCTGCCCCCCGCCCGTCTGCTGAGCGTGCTGGCCCTGGCGGTCATGGCCGATGCGTATGTCCCGCGCGACGCGCGTTTCATCACCTCCCGGCTGGGATGGCTGGTGGTGCTGTGCGGCCAGAACTCGCTCCAGGTGTTCTGCCTGAGCATTTTGCTGGCGGTGCTGGCGAATTTCGTTCTCAACCTGGCGGGTTATGGGCTCATCATGCAATGTGTGGTCAATGTGGCCGGATTGCTGATCATGATGGGGGCCGGGGTGGGACTGGCGTGGTTCAAGGCGGGTGGCCAGCTTCCAGACGCGCCGCGCGCGCGGGAAGCATCGTGAAGCGGTGGATCGCCCTGGCCCTGCTGGCTCTGACCATGGGTGCCGCGGCCATGCCCGTGACGGTCTGGGCTGTGGCGTGTCCGGCGCCCGAGGCTTTCATCATTCCCGCCGATGCCCTGCCCGCCACCACCGCCGCGGTCCGCAAGGGCGCTTTGACCATCATGGCCCTGGGGGGAACGGCGACTCTGGGTCATCCCGCCCGAGGCGCCGAATTCACCTATCCCTCCCGGCTGGCCGCGCGTCTGGGCGACGCCTTGCCCGGTGTCGCGGTCAAGGTGGTGATGCGCGCGGCCGCGCGGCAATCCCCCGCCAGTTTGCTGCTGAAACTCGACGCGGAACTGGCCGCCGACAAGCCCGTTCTGGTGATCTGGGGCCCAGGGGCCAGCGCGGCTGGACAGGGGGAGGATCTTGATACGTTCGCGGGTCATGTCTCGGACACCATCGCGAAAATCCGCTCCACGGGGGCGGATGTCATTCTGATGACCCTGCAATACGCGCCAAGCGTGGCGCGGCTGGTCAATCTTTATCCGTACAGGGTCGCCGTCATCCGGGCTGGTGAAACAGCGGGTTTGCCCGTGCTGGACCGCTATGAGCTGATGCGATTCTGGAGCGACAACAATATCCTCGATCTGGACGCGGTGGAGGCCGCCGACCGCCTGAAGGTGGCTCGTAAGGTTTATGATTGCATGGCGGAAATCCTCACCAAGGGCATCGCCGATGCTGTCAGATAAGTCCGCCACGCGCGCATGTGGGCAGGGGAACGCCATCGTGCGTCATGTGTGGCGGCTGGCGATGCTCGGATGCCTGATGCTGGCCGCGGCGCACGAGGGACGGGCCGCTGGCGCCGCGTGTCCGCCCGCCGCGCCGCGGCATCTCATTCTTCCGGCGACCAGGGCCGCGGTGTCGGATGGCCGTCCGGTGGTGATTGTCGCGTTTGGTTCCTCCTCCACGGAAGGCGCGGGCGCCAGCGCGCCGGGACGCGCCTATCCGGCGCGGCTCGAAGCCCTGTTGCGCGCCCATTGGCCGGGCGTGGCCCTGACCTTGCTGAACCGGGGTGCTGGCGGGCAGACCATCGATGCCATGCTGGCGCGGCTCGACAGGGATGTGCTGGCGCTCCACCCGGCGCTGGTGATCTGGCAGGCCGGCGCCAACGAGGCACTGCGCGGCGCCGACCCGGAGCGTTTCGGCGCGTTACTGGATGAGGGCGTGCGGCGGATCGTCGCGGCCGGCGGCGATGTCGTGCTGATGGACAACCAGATCGCGCCCAAACTGCCCGCCTGGGAAAGCCAGGGCGTGTATGGCGCCATTCTCGCGGGGGAGGCCACGGCGCGGTCGGTGTCGTTGTTTTCCCGCACCGCCCTGATGCGGGAATGGGGCATGGCCGATCCTCCGGCGGAGGGCATGATCGGCACCGATGGCCTGCATCACACCGATCGCGGGTATGACTGTCTCGCCGCTTCGCTTGGCGCGGCGATCACCGCCGCCGTGCCAGAACATGCCGTCGCGCGCGCCACGGCGCGGAAGTGATCTGGCGGGGGATGTGGTTTTCCCCCCGCCGTCCACGCCAGTCATGCCCCGCGAAGCCGGACACTGAAGAATACTGTGTTCACGCGAACATCCGGCGTGCGCGGAACGGTCGTATGTCTCCCTCCGCGCCATGCCCCTTCGCCATCATTCCCTGGCCTGGCCGCGCAGGCATCAGGATAAGGCAGCGGGGGAGAGGAATGTTCGCTTCTCATCATCATTTCCCGGCCAGGCCCCGCCATATGCGCATATCTTCTCGACGGGAATGGAGAACCGGGCTCGGGACGGCACTGCTCATGGAGTGACGGCGGTAAAGGGCAGAAAAGGATTGCAGCGATATCCGCGTTCATCCGCGTGCATCCGCGGTTGAGAGCTTGTTTGACTGTATTTTACTGGCCAGCGAGGTGGAGAGGCTGCTTTTTCAACACAGATTTCGTAAGACGATTTAGCGGATTACACGGAGTTCTTTACTCCGCGCGAAGCGCCCGGAGCCCCGTCTGCCACAGCGAGAGGAAGGACGGGCGCGCGGCGATGCCTCCAGGCTCTGTGTAATCCGTGGCCTCGCCTTGAAAATCTGTGTTAAAAAATCGGTCTTTCACCCTCATGGAAGGGAAAACGGAGTCAAACAGGCTCTGAAACCCTTTTCTTCCCCTGACCGGCCCGCATCCAGGGCAACGCGTGTCCCAGGGCCCGGTTCACCCGATTGCCCTGACCCTCATGAACTCATGCTTTTCTCTGGCCGGGCATGGCCGCTTCGCGGCGCGGGTCGGCACGGTTCACCCTGGACTTCTCTGGCTCTCTGGTTCTCTGGCCCTCTGGTTCTCTGGCCCTCTGGGGTGAATTCTTCCCTTCGTTCGCTCACACCGGATGCTGGTTCCGTCCCGCGCCAGGAACGCATTCCGGAACGGGCTTTTCCGGGGGGGCACGGTGATGTGTGATACCAACGGCCCTTATTGCTGACCCATGCCTCATCCCCGTCATCCTCCGGCCGGGCCGGGGGATCTCTCGCGGCACGGTGCTGGTTCAGATCCTCCGGCCAGGCCGGAGGATGACGGGGATGGGTCAGTAATAAGGGCCGCTGGTAT
>JAYVCG010000369.1:0-3830 GCA_043750075.1 Acetobacteraceae bacterium
TGGACCGCCTCGCCTTCCCGCAGCGAGCATACGATGCGGCGGGCGATCAACCCGGCGATTTGCACGACCGCCATTTCCCGGCCATCGGGCAGACGTAAACCAACCTCGTTGCGTTCATTCGCCTCGCTGGCCTTGTCCAGACTGGCGTTCAGGAAAGCGCCGTGGTGATAGGCGATTCGCGTGACCGTTCCTCGCGCCGGCACGCGGTTCACATGAACGTTCAGCACGGAAAGGAAGATCGAGACACGCCACCGCGGGGCCTCACCCAGTCCGAGTGTGGCCGGCGGCACTCCGGAGGCCACGATCACGACACGCCCGTCCGCGGGGGCCACGATCGCGCCCGGCCGCGCGGGAGGCACCCGCGCCGGATCCCGGAAGAAAAACACGCAGAACAGGGTCAGAGCCACACCAGGCCCCAGCACCCAGGGGCTGGTGAACAAACCCGCCAGCGCGATGGCCAGGGCGCCGAGAATGAACGGCCTCCCGGCGGGGTGTGGTGGCGGAAACGCGTGTCCGAGATCGGTGGCCAATGACATCGTGGGGTGCTCGCATGGGGCGGTGTTTATGAATGGTTCATCTTTTACCGGCAACATGCCCTCATCCACATGGCGGAGCGTCCCCAGGCGCGCTACAAGCAGCCGGAGCGCCTTGAACCAGGAGGACGTCATGCTGAGCGCGGCACAAATCCAGGAATACAATGAAATCGGCGCCATCGTCGTCCCGGACGTGCTGACGCCCGATGAAGTGGCGCGGCTGAGCACGGTGACAGACGGTTTCGTTCAACGCGCCAAAGGCCTGACCGCCCATGACGCCATCTATGACCTGGAGGACAGCCACACCGCCGACACCCCGCGGGTCCGCCGCATCAAGACCGCGCATCTGCACGATCCGGCCTACGCGGCGCTGGCGCGGCATCCGAAAATCCTCGCGGTGCTCAAGGATTTGTGGGGACCGGACATCCGCTTCGACACGGCCAAGCTCAACATGAAATGCGCCGGTTTCGGCGCTCCGGTGGAATGGCATCAGGACTGGGCTTTTTATCCGCACACCAACGACGATCTCGCCGCGGTGGGGGTGATGTTCGACGACATGGCGATGGAAAGCGGCCCGCTGATGATCATTCCGGGCAGCCATCGCGGCCCGATCCACGACCATCACGCCAACGGCGTGTTCTGCGGCGCGATGGACCCGGAGAATCACGATGTCGATTACACCAAGGCCATCCCCCTTCTGGGCAAGGCGGGCTCGATCACGGTGCATCATGTGCGCGCGGTGCATGGCTCGGCGCCGAATGTGTCGGAACGGGACCGGCGGTTGCTGCTGTTCCAGTTTCGCGCCGCCGATGCCTGGCCATTGCTCGGCTTTCCTGGCGGAATCGAGAACTTCGACGAACTGATGGTGGCCGGTCAGACACGCCAGCCGCGGCTGGAGAATTGTCCGGTGCGGCTGCCGCTGCCTCCGGCGGCGAAGCAGGGTTCGCTGTATGAAAACCAGAAAGGCATGAAGAACCGCTTCTTCGCCGTACCCACGGCCCAGGCGGCCCAGGCGGCCCAGGCGGCGGAGATGGCGAAATGAGCGGGCGTCTTCCGGTCGAACCTGTTTTCGATCAGGCGCCGCATTTGTTTGGTGACGGACCGCCCGATCCGGTGGTTTACGAGGCCTCGGCGCGCGCCTTGCGGCAACGGACAGTGAATTTCGCGGCGAAGCGCCACGCGGACATGATGTTCGTGAGCGGGTTGGATCGTGCCACGGCCGACCGGCATTTCCGGCCACGGGCGGCTTTGATGCCGGGCGGGCTCAGCGGACGGCCTTCCGGGTTGAACCTGCAGAACCCGTTGCGTGAGGCGGTTCAGGAAGGACGGTTCTCGGTTCTGACCGATGGCGCCGACCGGCGGGCGGCCGTGACCTGGACCGATCCCGCGTTCGGCGCCCCAATCATTGGCCATGCGATCGCACGGGCCGGCTATGGCGGGATCGTGCTCGGTGAACACACCGCGCCACGGTTCGAACCACGGCCCATCGCGCGCCAGACCAGCGGAACGGACCGCGCCTGGCCGCTTGGTGACGCGGTGCGAACCCCGCCACCACCACCCGTCACGATGAACGCGGCGCTGGAAACGTTCTTCGCCAGCTCGCCCGGCACGTATGGCGTGCTGATCGGCTCGCCGGAGCAGGTGCTGGTGGAACGCTACAGCGATTTCGGCGGGCCCGATCGCGCGACACCGAGCTGGTCCATGACCAAGGCCATCACCTGCACCCTCATCGGACGCATGATCCACGAGGGATGGTTTCATTCCATCCACGATCCCGCGCCCGCGCCGCTTTGGCGTGATCCCCGCGGCATTCACCGGTTAATCACCCTGGATCATCTGCTGCGGATGCGGGGAGGCCTCGGTTTCCCGGTGCGCCACGAGGATGGCACGATCACCCTTGGGTTCGAGAACAGCGCCGTCTATCAGGACGGCGTCGATTCGTTCGACATGGCGCAACGTTCCCTCGTCGCCACCCTGCCCGGCGCGGTGTTCCGCTACATCAACAGCGGCATGAACGTGCTTGGCGCCGTGATCCGCGATCAGATCGAGAAGCGCGGATTACCCTACCATCAGACCGTGTATGGCATGCTCGCCGACCGGCTGGGCATGAGCAGTTATCAGCATTCCGCGGATATCGCCGGCAATTTCATCGGCTCGGGTTCGGGATTCGCGACGGCGCGGGACTATGCCAAACTCGGCGTGCTGTATCTTAACGATGGGGTCTGGAACGGCGAACGCCTGCTGCCCGCGGGCTGGACCGAATACGCCACCACCGCGAGCCACACCGGGACCTCCTACGCCGCCTGCTTCCGCACCAACATCGACCGCGCCTTCCCCTCCCTCCCCCCCGAGACCGCCTGGGCCGCCGGAGCCTCGGACCAGCGGATTTTCATTCTGCGGCGGCACCGGCTGACCGTCGTTATCACCAATGAAACCGACCACCCGATGGACCTGGGCGCGCTCGACCGCATGATCGCCGCCGCCATCGACACTTTCGCCTGAGGAAACAAGACATGCCCGTTCGTAACATCGCCCGCGAGAAACTCGAAAAAAACCAGCTTTCCCTGGGCGTCGGGGTCCGCATGACCCGCAGCGTGGAGATCGCGTCCGCGATGGCCGCGGCCGGGTTCGACTGGCTGTTCCTGGACATGGAACACGGCACTCTGTCGCTGGATGCCTGCGCGCAAATTTCCACCGCCGCGCTGGCCGCCGGGATCACGCCCATCGCGCGCGTGCCCAGTGGGCAATATTCGATCGCGACCCGCGCTTTGGACAACGGCGCGCTTGGCATCGTCATGCCGCATGTCGATACCGCCGCCGAGGCGCGGGAGGTCGTTGAAAAGCTGAAATACCCGCCGGTTGGCCATCGCTCCATGGGCGGCACCGGACCGCATTACGGTCTGCGCGATGCCAGCGTGGGCGATGCCGCGAAGGCGCTGAACGCAGCCAACCTGACCGTGGTGATGCTGGAAACCCCCACCGCCATCGCCAACGCGGACGAGATCGCGTCTGTCCCCGGCGTCGATGTGCTGCTGATCGGCACCAACGATCTGTGCGCCGAAATGGGCATCCATGGCGATTTCGGCAACGATCGCGTGGCGGATGCCTATGGCAAGATGATCGCCGCGTGCGAAAAGCACGATAAATTCCCCGGCATGGCGGGGATTTACAACGAAACGATCATGCCGCGCTATATCAACATGGGCGCGCGGTTCATCCTGTCCGGGCAGGACGCGAACTTCATGATGGCGGGCGCGCAGGCGCGGACGGGGTTCCTGCGCAAGGTGCATGGGTGAG
>JAYVCG010000370.1:0-2575 GCA_043750075.1 Acetobacteraceae bacterium
GAAGTCGCGGAAATGAGTGAGAGCTTCACGTTCACACCTGTCCAATATGCCGCCATGGTGCCGTACCATTTGGCGTTAAGCAACTTATTTTTTAAACGACATACGAGATAAGTTTCTTGCCCTTTGGGCCAACCCGGCCGTCGTAGCATATCATATGGTAACTAAAATGTTGCACGCGCGTCCACAGAATGAAACAATACCTCGCTTTTCCGGAACTGAGACGCGGGTTACTTCACCGTGGCGGCCGCTTGCGCACGCCCGCGGCGTCTCAGGAAATCCCGCCCCCGCCGCGCCAGCACCCTGGGCGCGTACCAATCGTCCACCTCGATCCAGTGCAACGTCCCGGCCCCATCCGAGAGACTGCGCTTGTACCGGTCATCCCCAGCCAGGAACTCATACCGTTCCCCTCCCCAGGCCTGGGCGAAGCGAATCGCCTGATGGTGACAGGTCAGTCCGGGCTTTCCATGCTTTCCGGCAGTGGCGTAATCGAAGCCGCTCTGATACGCGAGCGACAGCCCGCGATGGCGAAAATTATAAAGAAATCCAATGATATGGGCTCCGGCGCTGACGCGGAGCAGATCGATCTCGCCGCGCGGCCAGCCACGCGCGATCAGTGCCCGGTGGAAACGTGAGAAAAAAGGACTGGCGAACGCGCCGGGCTGCCCGCGCGCCGTCCAGGACGCCTGATGCAATGCCTCCAGCGCCTCCAGAAAGGCATGGGCATGGTCTACCGTCACGGCGCGTTCCAGCAAGAGCGGCCCCCTCTCCGCACAGGCGCGATCCGAGCGCCGGAGTTGTTGACGGGTGTTCGCGCTACAACCATCCAAAAAACATTCTTGTCTGTATTTAAAATTAACAAAAGGTGTATTAAGAGATTTATGAATTTTCACATGCCCCATATCACTCACTGAGACAATCCACTCAGGGATCATTCCGGACAGGACCAGTTTCCGTTTCAGAAAACCGCCCCAACCCGTTCCCCCGCGCGCGGCACGCAAACAGGCGATGCTCAGTTCCGCTTCCCGGCCCGCCTCGGCCAGCACGCCGTTGAACTCGACATAGACGCAGTCAAGCGCCGGGTCGCCGCTTTCACCGAGGTACAAACTCCGTCCCCGGCGGTTGAACAGCGCCAGCGCGACCGTGCGTCCGTCTTCCTCCCGCGCTTCCACCAGCACCGGATTGGGGAAACGCTCCTCCGCCAGACACCCTGTCCAGGTCCAGCTCTGGAAGAAAGAAGGGTGAGAGCGGGTTTCCAGATCACGCCATCGTACGCCCAGTGCGGTGAAGTCGGTGACGGGGGAGACGGTGATGACCGTCACGCGGCGCCGGTCCATAAGCCGTGCCAGGCGGCGAACATGACGGACTGATCAAAATCCCGCTCCGCCTTCGCGCGGTTGGCGGCGCCGATACGGACCCGTTCCGCCGGATTGGCCAGCAAGGTTTCCAGCAATCCGGTGATCGCCGAATCGTCGCGCGCGCTCACGAATGGCGCATTCTCCGCCGCCAGCATCGCCCGCACGTCGCCCACGTCCGTTGAGACCACGGGCAGGCCGCTCGCCATCGCCTCGATCAGCGAGAGCGGCATTTGCTCGGTGTCCGAGGTCAGCGCGAACAGGTCGAAGCCCGCGTACAGCGCCGGTGTGTCGTCGCGGTGGCCGGTGAACGTCACCTGTTCCCCCACCCCCCGTTCAGCGGCCAGCGCCATCAGTCCCGGACGTTCGGGGCCATCGCCGACGATCACGAGGCGGGCGGGACGGGCACGGGTGGCGGTGGCGAAGGCGCGGATCAGGCGCCCGATGTTCTTTTCCTCGCGCAGTGCCGCGACGGTGCCAATCACCGGGACAGCATTGTACTGGGCCGCCCCCTGGGCGAACCGGGCGAGGTCGATCCCGTTCGGCACATACCGCACCACCCGCGGGCTGAGTTTCCAGGTTCGCGTCGCGATCCGCTCCAGCGTGCGTGAGGGCACGACGACCTGGCCACGACTGAGCACGAGGCGGCGGATCAGCACGCGCCGGGGGATCTGGGTCTCGCGTTCCTCCGGGCCAAAGCCATCGACCACATGCAGATGACGGGTGAAGGCAGGCAGGTTGGCCATGGCGAACTCGATGGCGCCCCAGTTACCTGTCACCAGCACATCCGGCCGCCAGCGCCGCAGCAGGCCGCGGAACCGCCAGGCGTTGGCGAGCATGGCGTCCTTTGGGGCCTCGACGATGGGGAAGCTGATATCCAAAGCCGGGTCCAACCGCTCCCGGCAGCCGGTCTGCCCATCCAGGGCGACGACGATATGGCGGAAGGCCGCGCCGAAATGGTTGGCCAGCGCGGTGAAGCGCACCTGCGCGCCGCCCACCGCGAAAGTGGGAAACACATGCATCACCAGCGGTGCCGGCGTGGCGGGCGGAGACAGCATCCCAGACACGGGCGCCCGCGCCGGTTCAGCCTCCGCCTGGCCGGACCCGGCCAGTTGAGACATGGGCGAGGCGGCTATGTCACTCATCTGTATCCATGCCATGGGGCACATGGCCCAGAGCCGTTCCGGAAAGGGACGGTTCCCGTCACCGGCCCATGATTCGAT
>JAYVCG010000371.1:0-5299 GCA_043750075.1 Acetobacteraceae bacterium
CGGCACCACCGCGCTGACCGACACCGTCCTCCTCACGAAAAAAGCCGAGGCCCTGGGCTGCCGCGGCGCGCTGCTGCTGCCGCCGTTCTATTACAAGAATCCGTCCGATGACGGGCTGCTGGCCTATTTCAACGAAGTGGCGCAGCGGGCCGGCGGATCGATCAGCCTCTATTTGTATAATTTCCCGCAACAATCGGCGATCCCGTTCAGCGTCGATTTCATCGCCCGTCTGCTGAAGCAAAACCCCGGCAAATACAAAGGCATCAAGGACAGCAGCGGCAGTTATGAAAACGGCCTTGCCTATGTGGAGAATTTCGCCAAAGACGGGTTCGAGGTTTATGCCGGTGACGACACACTGTTGAAGCCGCTGCTGGAAAAAGGCAGCGCGGGCTGCATCACCGCCGCCTCGAACGTGAACTGCGCCATTGGCGCGCAAGTGTACGCGGGCTGGAACACGGCGGCGGGGGCGGTGGCGCATGAGGTGCTGGCGCTCACGCGCAAGGCGGTGATTTCGGTGCCGTTGATCTCCGGCCTCAAGGCGCTGGTGGCGCGCAACACCGGCGATCCGCGCTGGAGCACCATCCGCCCGCCGCATCTGCCGCTGACGGCGGCGCAACAGACCGCGCTGTTCAGCGCGTTCGACGCCTGCGGACTGACGCTGCCCAAAGCCGCCTGATTGCGCTTCCCATCGCGGCCGGAGGCACCGGCCGCGATGCTGAACGCGTGTGACCGCGCTTAAAAGCTGACATACGGGTTTCCCCGGACGAGCCGGGTGATGACATTCACCGGTGCATCCGCCCGCGGACTTCGCGGACGGGCCTTACGACAAACAGGCCGCGTTCAATATCCCCAGCACCAGCGATGTCGAGGCCAGGAACACGCCTTCGGCCATGTCGCCCCGCGCCAGGGCGGCGGTGGCGTCGCGGCGCAGCAGGCGCATCGCCGCGAAGCACAGCAACTGCACCACCAGCGCGATGGCCGCCGTGATCACCGCGTCGGTCAGGCTGTGCGTGTAGATGATCGCCGCCGCCAGGGGGAGGGCGAAGCCGATCATCGCGCCGCCCAGGGCGATGGAGACGGCGGTGTTGCCGGCGCGGATCAGGGACCATTCTTGCAACGGCGTGATGATTGTGTAGGCGGCCAGGAACGCCAGCAGCAAGATTACCGCGACCCCGAAATACAGCAGGAAGATCAGGATGTTTCCGGGGTCGGTCATCACGCCTCAGTTACTCCTCAGGGAATGGGCCTGAAATAATGGGGGACGAAGCGGCTGGTGTCGCGGGTGATCGGCGTCCGGTCCTCGCGGATGCCGATCCCGCATGGGCGTCCGGCGATGATCCAGCCGCCGATCACCGGGTAGTGGCCGTCCACGCACGGCAGTTCCGCCCATTGCTGATACACGAAGCCCTCGCCGCCGTAAGGACCGGGTGTGGCGAAGCCGGGGGCGATGATGTTGGCGCCCTCGCGCCCAAACAGGGGTTTGGCGATTTCCAGGCCGCCGGTGCGGCCGGGTTCGCGGAACGCGGGCAGCAGGTTGGGATGGCCGGGGAACATCTCCCACAGCAGCGCCAGGATGCCCTTGCCGGACAGCAGCAGCCGCCAGGCGGGCTCGATCCAGCGCGTGGCGGCGGAGGCGATGCCGTTGCCGAAACGGTCGCGCAGCAGGAATTCCCAGGGATAGAGTTTGAACAGCGCCGCGATCGGCTGATCGTTCTGATCGACGAAACGCTGTCCGTCCCAGCCGATTTCGTCAACATACAGAAACGGCGCCTCGCCGCCCGCCTGGAGCCTCGCCTGCATCAACGTGTCGCGGAGATAATCGACATTGCCGCGGTCTTCGCCGCTGTCCCGCACGCAGGTGAAATGCACCCGTTCCGGCAGGCCCATCTTCGGCCACGCGGCGATCAGCGCCTCATGGAGGCAATTGAACTGATCGGCGTCCGGATACGCGCAGCGCAGCCATTCCCATTGGACGACGCTGCTCTCGAACAGCGAGGTCGGGGTATCGGCGTTGTATTCCAGCAATTTGGGCGGACCGGCGCCATCCCAGCGCAGGTCCATGCGGCCATACAGGCTCGGTTCCTGACGCTCCCACGCGCGGACCAGCAGCGGCCAGACCGTGGCCGGGATGCCCAGAAGATCGTGCGCGCCGCGCCGCACCGCCTCGGCGGCGGCGAGGCGGGTGAGGCGTTCCAGTTCGGTCAGGGCGTCGTCCAGCACATCGATGCCCGCCGCGGTGAATTCCCAGCAGGCGGTTTCGTCCCAGTATGGCTCCCCGGCGATGTCCGCGTAGGCAAAGCCCAGGTCTTTGGCGCGGGCCCGCCAGTCGTGGCGGGGGGGGATGGCGTGACGCCGCATCGTTCAGGAGCCGGAGGAGGAGGCGTGTGCTCCGGCGGCGCCGAACCCGCCATGCGCCGCGGCGCTCTGCCCGCCGCCGGAGGAGTTGCCACTGCCCGCCGGACCGTTGCCGATGCCCGACTTGCCGGCCAGGGCGGCGCTGACGGCGCTGCTGGCGATGATGGTGTGGCCAACCCAGGCGCTGCCATGCCCCGTGGTGGAGGGGGTGGTGCTCTGTGGCTCGCCGCTGGTCCCGCCGGTTCTGCCCATGACGGTGGTGGTGCCGGGACACGCGGTGGACTGGCCGGTCTGGGGGTCACGGCACCGGTCCGTCAGGGCCACCGCGGTGACGACGGTGCCGGTTCCGAGGGCGATCAGGGTAATCGCTGTTGAACGTCGCATGGTCCGATCATAGGCACATGTGAGAGACTCGTATAGAAAATTCACACTTGTTCCCTGGCTCCGAAAGGTGACACTCATGACATGGTCCATCACCGCCCATGACCCGGAAACCGGCGCTTTCGCCGTCGCGGTGGCGACGAAGGCGTTCGCGGTGGGCGCGTCCTGCCCCTTCGTCCGCGCGGGCGTGGGCGCGGTGTCCACGCAATCCATGACCAACCGCTATCTGGGACCGGCGATCCTGGACGGGATGGCGCGCGGTCTGCCGCCCGCCGCCGCGATCGAGGGCGCGCTGGCGGGCGATGAGGGACGTGGCCTGCGCCAGGTCCACGCGGTCGATCGCCTTGGCCGCACCGCCGCCTGGACCGGGGGGAACTGCGTCATATGGTGCGGCTCCGTCTCCGCCGGGGGCATCAGCGTCGCGGGCAACATGCTGGCGGGCGAACCCACGATCCGCGAAACGCTGCGGCTGTGGAACGTCAGCGGCGATCTGCCGATGCCCGAACGCCTGATGGCCGCGATGGAGGCCGGGGAGGCCGCAGGCGGCGACCGCCGCGGCAGGCAATCCGCCGCGATGGTGATGGTCACGGCCGAGGATTTCCCCGACCTCAACCTGCGCGTCGATGACCACGCCGACCCGCTGGTGGAACTGCGCCGCCTGCTTGGCCTGTGGCGGGTCGAGGGCGTGCCCCGGCTGGGCGCCGCGCCATCGAAGGCCAATCCGTCCGGCCTGACCGATCTGGACGCGATCGACGCGGGGTGGATCGCGCGCGGGCTGGATCTGCGGGTGCGGCGGTGAAAGTGGGTTGAGGGGCTGAACGGAACCTGTTTCTTCTCCGCCTTCCTGGTCCGTGTGGGGGAGAGGCCGCTTTTTCAACACAGAGGCAAAGACGAGACCACGCAGTGCGCAGAGCGTGGCGGCTCCGTCCGTTTCTTGCTTTCTCGACGCGCGTGCGCGGTGAGAAAGCCTGCCGGTGCGTGGCCAGTGATATGCCCTGTTCGTACGATACCCCGCGAAACCGGAGTGGTATGGACTCTGACCAGCAGCCCCCGGCCCGCCATTTCTTTTGTGCCGCGGTACGCGAAAGCTTCACCACAGAGACACAGGGACACTTCCTTGAACTGAAAGAAAAGGCGCCGTGCTGCCCCGCCTGGACGCCGTCAGCATCACCGCCGCCCTGGGCACCGTCATCACGAAATCCGCCGGATTGTGTTGTGACGGTGGTCCGGCCATCAAGGCTTTCGCCCGCCACGCCAAGGTCACCTTCCCTGTGCTGCCCGCCCCGGACAAACCGCTGCCGGAAGCCTGGATCATGGGAGCCGCCGGAATGGGGCCGTATCAACAGGCTTCACGATAAGAGCGGAAAATTTTGACCGCGGCGTGAGTGAGAGATCAGCCGGACAACTCAGCATCTGATACCTCGTTCCAAGCAAGCAGTATCAGGCCCAGGTTGGGTAGGGCCACCTAAGGTCGAGGGAGGGGCTCGGACTTCCAGGCCAGTCTGTCGCGGCGCGCATGACGCGGGCAGGACCGCTACTGTTATAAGGAACACTGGTACTGCCAATTTCGAGATCATCATGGTGTTGTTCCTTGCGATTATGGGGTCTGGGGAGCAATGGACCTGTTGCGTAAGTCGGTTTTAGCCATTGATTTTGTTGATGAAAAACTGATTTACGCAACAGATCTAATGGAGCAGGCTCCCCGGACCCCAAGAAGAGCCGCGCCAACCGCATCGTCAGATCAATCGCTCCAGCTCGTGCCGAACAACCGCCGAAGAATAACGGCCAGCGGCCGTTGCCATCAGGGCTAACACTTGACCTTCCTAACATGGGAGGGTTTACGTTTCCAGCCATGAGCAGAGAGAATTTCGCACGGTCCCGCCCTCCACCATCGGCGCTCAATTGCCTGACGATCGGAGATGCCGCGACCGCGTCGGGCGTATCCACGAAAATGATCCGCTACTACGAGAGCATTGGCCTCGTGCGGCCCGCCACCCGCACCGAGGGCAATTATCGCTCCTATGATGATCGCGCCATCCAGACCCTGCGTTTTGTCGGCCGTGCCCGGCAACTCGGATTTTCCATGGAGGAAATTACCCGGTTGCCCGCGCTCTGGCAGGACGCCAATCGCAGCAGCGCCGAGA
This sequence comes from Acetobacteraceae bacterium, assembly GCA_043750075.1. GTDB lineage: Bacteria > Pseudomonadota > Alphaproteobacteria > Acetobacterales > Acetobacteraceae > Rhodopila. The sequence goes on from JAYVCG010000371.1 coordinate 4,881, forward strand.
TAAAGGCCGTGGCGCTGGATCATATTCGGGAGCTGGAGATGCGCATTCTGGCGCTCAAGCAGATGAAAAAGTCGCTTGAGCATCTGGCCGATCGCTGCCGCGGTGATGATCGGCCTGAATGTCTGATCCTCGATGATCTCGCTGATGGTGAGCATGCGGAAAGTCCGGCGCGGCGTTCGGCCCTCCAAAGGGAATGAAACACGGGGCCACTAAATGGTATGTCGGATGCTGGAGATTATTGGCGTGTCTTTGTCAGACCGTCGCCTTTTCAGCGATTAAATCCGGCCTTGCCATGTCGAATAAATACGCTCTTATTGTATAGGGCACCTCTAAAAATACCGGAAAACCGACGATCAGGGGACGAAAGACGAATAATTTCAATGGATTGATCGACCGATAGTGGGATTTTTAGAGGTGCC
>JAYVCG010000372.1:0-8004 GCA_043750075.1 Acetobacteraceae bacterium
ATTGGAGGGGATATGCCCATTTTTCTTGCCCATGACCACCACCATGCATGAAGTGAGGCTGTGCTCCACGGCCAGGTGCTCACATCACCGGGATATGGCGAGAGCCAGACTGTCTATCTCAAAGTAGCACTCTCGCCAGTTGTTCGCCTGGACCGCCGTGTCCGAACCGCGCCTGTCCGCCGCCCTGATGGGCATGCTCATCAAGGGACTGGGCGTGGACCGGGTGGTCTGGGGCACCGACGCGGTCTGGACCGGCGCCCCGCAATGGCAGATCGAGGGCCTGCGCCGCCTGGAAATCCCCGAGGACATGCAACGCAAATACAGCTTCGCGCCCCTCGGCGCCGCCGATGGTCCTGTCAAAACGGCGATCTTCAGCGGCAATTCGGCCCGGTTGTACGGGCTGGAGAAACAGGCGGGGCTGATCGGCGGGGACCGGTTCGCCACGCTGAAGGAGGAATACCTGGCCAATGGCGGCACGCGTAGCAATCTGCGCCACGGGTATGTCAGCCCGCCGGGATGAAGTGTCCGTTCGGAAACGCCGTGCGGGCGGATGGGGTCAGGAAGTCTCACCACGGAGTTCACGAAGAACCACGGAGGCGCACGGAGGTTTTGTCTTGACTGTCATGCCCATGGTCCGGTGTCCGGATCGCGGCACGCGAAAGAATAATGCACCACAAAGACACAAAGATACTCCCTTTGAATTCCCAGGAAATCTTTGTGTCTTTGTGGTGCAATCACCCTCCTTTCCGGCGGCACGGCGCGGAGGGAGAGACGCGATGATCGCGCCACCGTTCCGGTCAGCCGGATTGACGCGTGAAGGGTGCCCTTCAAATGCCGGGCTTCGCGATGTGTGCCCATGGGAGGGCGAGGCCGTCTCTTTCCGCCTCCGGCGCGTTGTCTCCCCCCGTCCCCGGCGGCATAATGGACCGCTCAAGCCACAGGCCCAGGAGCGTGTCATGACCTTGCGCGAACAGTTCACGGAACAGCTCAAGGTCTCGATGCGGGCGGGTGACGCGCCGCGCACCTCGACCATTCGCATGATCCTGGCGAAGCTGAAGGATACCGACATCGCCTCCCGCCCCAAGGGTATCCCGCTCATCCCCGATGACGAAATCATGGCCATGCTGCGCGGCATGGTGAAATCCCGGCGCGAGGCGGTGGTGCTCTATATACAAGGCAAGCGTCCTGAACTCGCGGCCAAGGAAGAAGCCGAGATCGCCGTGATCGAAGCTTTCCTGCCCCAACAGATGGACGACGCGGGGATGGAGGCGGCGGTGGTGGGGGCCATCGCCGAGGCGGGGGCCACCGGCATCAAGGACATGGGCAAGGTCATGGCCGTGCTGCGCGCGAAACACGCGGCGGCGCTCGACATGGGCAAGGCGGGTCCGATGGTGAAAGCCCGGCTGTCCGCCTGATGGCACTGCCGCCTCAGTTCCTCGATGAGTTGCGCGCGCGTACGCCGCTGGCCGCGGTGATCGGGCGGCGGATGCGCCTCGCGCGTTCGGGGCGGCAATGGAAGGGCTGCTGCCCGTTCCATGGCGAGAAGACACCGAGTTTCTACGTCTACGACGACCATTACCACTGCTTCGGCTGCGGCGTGCATGGCGATGCGATCAGTTTCGTCATGCAATCCCAGGGCGCCAGCTTCCCCGAGGCGGTGGAGCAGCTCGCCGCCGAGGCGGGGATGCAGGTGCCCAAACCCTCGCCCGAGGCGGCGGAGGCGGAACGGCGCAGGCTCGATCTGTCCGGCGTGCTCGACGCCGCCGCCGTCAGTTTCCAGCGCCGGCTTGGGCTGCCGGAGGGCAAGGCCGCGCGCGACTACCTCGCCAACCGCGCCTTGTCCGATGAAACCATCCGCCGCTTCGGCCTGGGCTGGTCGGGCGAGGGCAGGGGCGCCATCGCCGCCGATCTGGGACGGGAGGGCGTCACCCAGGATCAATTGATCGACGCGGGCCTGATCCGTCGCGATGATGAAACCGGCCGTGTGTTCGATTTGTTTTTCAACCGCGTCATTTTTCCCATCCGGGACCGGCGCGGGCGAACCATCAGCTTCGGCGGCCGCGTACTGGGCGATGGCCAGCCAAAATACGTGAACGGTCCGGAGACCGCGCTGTTTTCCAAACGGCGCACGCTCTACGGCCTGGATTTCGCGCGGGAAGGGGTGCGGCGTGGCGGAACGCTGGTCTTGGTCGAAGGCTACATGGATGTGATCGCCCTGGCCCAGTACGGGTTCGAGGCGGCGGTGGCGCCGCTTGGCACGGCGTTGACCGAGGAACAACTGGAAGAATTATGGCGCCTGTCCCCCGCGCCGGTGCTGTGTTTCGACGGTGACGCGGCGGGCGCGCGGGCGGCGGCGCGGGCGGCGGAACTGGCTTTGCCGATGATCTCGCCCGAGCGGACGTTGCGCCTGATCGCCCTGCCCGGCGGTAACGATCCCGACAGCCTGGTGCGCGCGCAAGGAGCGCGCGGTTTCCAGACCATGCTGGATGGAGCGCGGGCTTTGTCCGATGCCTTGTACGATCTGTTGCGCGAGGGCACCGGCGACGCGACGCCGGAACAGCGCGCGGCGTTCCGCACCCGGCTGGAGGAAGCGGCGCGGAAAATCCCTGATAAATCCTTGGCCACTGAATACCGGAGCGTGTTGCTGGACCGGTTTTTCGCCAGCCGCCGGCGCGGTCAGGGCGGCACGCAATCAGCCCCTGGACAAGGAGGCGGCAGTAATTTCCCCAATCGTAATTTCCCCAATCGGGCGGGAGGCAATGGCCGGGGTAGAGAGAGCGGGCTCGCCTCCGTCCGCACCGGCCCGCGTCCGCCCGCCGACGCGGACGCCATCACCTGGGAACGCAAGAGAATTCTGACCGCGATTTTGCTGCGCCATCCCGTGCTCATTCCGGCCGTGGAGGATGCGTACGCGGGTCTGGACCTCGATCCTTCGCTCACCCGGCTGCGTGATGTCATCAGAGATTGGGCTTTGGACGCCGAAGTCCTTGACTCTCGACCTCTTCTGGACCACCTGCACAGTTTCGGATTGCACGCTGAGATCGATCGCGTTTTGGCGGGGGCCGGTGTGCCTCTGCCGTCTTATGCGTCGTCAGCCGCCATGCCGACCGAGGCAATGGAGGGTTGGTGGCACATTTTTGGATTTTTGAATGTCGATCGCCTGCGGGACGAGGTGAGCATGGCTCAGAGAGAGATGGCCATGCACCTGACGGAGGAAACGCAGCGGAGACTTCGCGCGCTGAGCGAGGCTCTCCACAAGGTGCTGACCGGTGAACCGGATGGCACTGACCTCGCCGCCAACTGACATGATTTTCGCACGCGGCTCAGGCCGCGTTCCATTCGACTCCGACCTGGGAGAGTCCTGAACCAATGGCCACGAAGACAATAGTCGCTGGCGACACCGCCACGGCTGAACAGGATGCGGAAACCAGCCTGCTGGATGTGCAAAGCGCCGCCGTGAAGCGCCTCATCACGCGCGCCAAGGAACGCGGCTACATCACACTCGACGAGTTGAACGCCATCCTGCCGCCCGACCAGAACAGTTCGGAACAGATCGAGGATCTGATGGCCTCGCTGTCCGAGATGGGCATCCAGGTGGTGGAGAACGAAGACCAGGAAGACGGCGAGGCCCCGGTCGAGAAGGCCGAGAAAGCCGAGGAAGCCGAGGAAGAACAGACCGGCAACATCGACGAGGCCACCGTTGGCCGTACCGACGATCCCGTCCGCATGTACCTGCGCGAGATGGGCAGCGTCGAACTGCTGTCGCGCGAGGGCGAGATCGCCATCGCCAAGCGGATCGAGGCCGGCCGCGACATGATGATCAACGGGCTGTGCGAAAGCCCGTTGACCTTCGCCGCGATCATCTCCTGGCACGACCAGCTGAAGGCCGGGCGGATGCTGTTGCGCGACATCATCGACCTGGAAGCCACCGACGGCGCCGCCGCCGGGGAAGGCGTGGAGCCGGTCGAGCCCGTGCCGGTCGCCGATGGTTTCTCCGCCTCCGACGATGAGCCCGACGAGGAGGGCGAGGGACCGGGCATGTCGCTGTCGGCGCTGGAGGAAAAGCTCAAGCCCGAAGTGCTGGCGCGGTTCGAGGAGATCGAGGCGCTCTACAAGAAGCTGCACAAGATCCAGCATCGCCGTCTGGAAACCATGACCAGCGGTGAGGAAGTCACCACGCGCTCGGAAAAGAGCTACGAGAAATCGCGTGAGGAACTGGTGCAGAAGGTCAGCCAGGTCCGGTTGCATAACAACCGGATCGAGGAACTGGTCATGCAGTTGAAGCAGCTCAACCAGCGTCTGACGACGCTGGAGGGGCAGTTGATGCGCATGGCCGAGGGCTGCAAGGTCAGCCGTGAGGAATTCCTCAAGCACTATCGCGGCCAGGAACTCGACCCCAACTGGCTGGGCAAGGTCAGTGTGCTGACCACCCGCGGCTGGAAATTGTTCGTGGCCAAGCACACGACCGATATCGGCAACGTGCGCGGCCAGATTTCCGCCGTGGCGACCGACGCCAGCCTGCCGATCGCCGAGTTCCGCCGCGTTTACACGACCGTCAGCCGGGGTGAGCGCGACAGCGCGCGGGCGAAGAAGGAGATGATCGAGGCCAATTTGCGTCTCGTGATCTCGATCGCCAAGAAATACACCAATCGCGGCTTGCAGTTCCTCGATCTGATCCAGGAGGGGAACATTGGCCTGATGAAAGCGGTGGACAAGTTCGAATACCGCCGCGGGTACAAGTTCTCGACCTACGCGACATGGTGGATCCGCCAGGCGATCACCCGCTCGATCGCCGATCAGGCGCGCACGATCCGCATTCCGGTCCACATGATCGAGACGATCAACAAGCTGGTCCGCACCTCGCGGCAGATGCTGCACGAGATCGGCCGCGAACCGGCGCCCGAGGAACTGGCCGAGAAGCTTGGCATGCCGTTGGAGAAGGTCCGGAAGGTTCTCAAAATCGCCAAGGAGCCGATCAGTCTGGAGACGCCGATTGGCGACGAGGAAGACTCGCATCTCGGTGATTTCATCGAGGACAAGGCGGCGGTGATCCCGCTGGACGCGGCGATTCAGGCCAATCTGCGGGAGGCGACGACGCGCGTGCTGGCCTCGCTGACGCCGCGCGAGGAACGGGTGTTGCGGATGCGGTTTGGGATCGGGATGAACACCGATCACACGCTGGAAGAAGTCGGACAGCAGTTCAACGTGACCCGTGAGCGTATCCGCCAGATCGAGGCGAAGGCGCTGCGGAAGCTGAAGCATCCGAGCCGTAGCCGGAAACTGCGGAGCTTCCTGGACGACTGAAGACCGGGGCTCCGCCCCGCGTCGTGCTGGCACGCTTCGCATGACGGCCTGAGCCCTGGACCCACTCCAATGGAATGGTTCCAAGGGCTACCGCCCTTGGCGGAGGTCCAGGAGGCAGAGCCTCCTGGCGGGGCCGCGGGGCAACGCCCAGCTGCTTCTTGCGGCACCCCCCCTCACTCCGGTAACGTCCGCTTCGGACCAGGAATGACCCCAGTATGATCAAAGCACTCTTTTGGCTGGCCGACGAAATACTGTCCCTCTACACCTGGGCCGTCATCATCAGCGCGATCCTGAGCACCCTGGCATCCTTCGGCGTGGTGGACACCCGCAACCGCCTGGTCGCGACCGTCAGCGATTTCCTGTACCGCCTCACCGAACCGGCCCTCCGCCCCATCCGCAACATCATGCCCAACTTCGGCAACATCGACCTCAGCCCGATCGTCCTGATCCTGTTGTTGCAGGCCGCGCGCATGATCCTGGAAAGCGTTTACACTTCGGTGATCCTCGGCTCCCTCCGCCCCCTGCTCTGACATGAGCTTCTGGCGTGCCGCGCCGGAGGGCGTGACCGTGATGGTCAAGGTCCACCCCCGCTCCAGACGGCCCGGCCTGAACGGTTGCATGGCTTCCGCCGCGGGCGAACGGTTGCAGATCGCCGTCACCGAAGCCGCCGAGGGAGGACGCGCCAACCGCGCGGTGTGCGACACCCTGGCAAAGGCGCTGGACATGCCCAGAAGCGCGGTTCAGATCGTCAACGGAACGGCGAGCCGGGAAAAGCTGTTGACTGTCACAGGGAACACGGACGTGCTGGCCGGGAAACTTCAATCGTTATGACCGCGCGCCTGATCGATGGCAAAACGGTCGCCGCCACTCTGCGCGCCGCCGTCGCCGCCCATGTCGCCACGCTGCCCTACCGTCCAGGCCTGGCGGTGGTGCTGGTCGGGGAAGACCCGGCCAGCGTGACCTATGTGCGCAACAAGGACAAAGCCGCGTACGATGCGGGGATCGGCACCAGTACGATCAGAATGCCGGCCGAAACCACCCAGAGCGCGTTGCTGGACACCATCGCCAGGCTCAACACCGATCCGGCGGTGGATGGGATTCTGGTGCAACTGCCGCTGCCGCCGCACATCCAGCCCAACGCGATCATTGAGGCGATCGATCCCGCGAAGGATGTCGATGGATTTCATCCCGTCAACATGGGGCGGCTCGCCGCCGGACGGCCCTCGCTGGTGCCCTGCACGCCTCTGGGCGTGATGAAGCTGCTCGCCCATGCCGGCATTCCCCTTTCCGGCGCCCGCGCCCTTGTACTGGGGCGTTCGGCGATCGTGGGACGGCCGATGGCGGCCTTGCTGCTGACGGCGGACGCCACCGTGACCATCGCGCATTCCCGCACCAGGGAGTTGCCGGAGGAATGCCGCCGCGCCGATATCCTGGTCACGGCGATGGGACGGCCCGAAATGGTGCCCGGCGAGTGGATCAAACCCGGCGCCACCGTGATCGATGTCGGGATCAACCGGCGTGCCGATGGGAAGCTGGTGGGGGATGTGGCGTTCGATGCGTGCGCCGCCGTGGCGGGGGCGATCACTCCGGTGCCGGGCGGGGTGGGTCCGATGACGATCGCGTGCCTGCTGGAGAATACCATGACGGCGTCGGAACGGCGGCGCGGCGGGTGAGGACGTGCTGGCGGGTTCCGGTCACTGGATTTGATACGTCATGTTAACCCATGAGGCTCATCCTGCGTTCCGGGGTGATGGCCGCCGCGACTGCGATTGTGGCCTTTTCAGGCTCCTTCGTGGTTGATTATCGTCCCCTGACGAGACCGTGCCATGGCCGCTTCCGAGCTGATCAACCTGTCATAGCTGATCGATGACGCGAAGTGCTTTGAGCTGATCCGCCAGCATCGCTGGCCGGATGGTCCCCGCTGTCCCGATTGCGGCGGCGGGTCAGTGGCACGTAATGGGCATGATGAGACCCAGCCTCATCGCCAGCGCTATCGTTGCAACGGTTGTGGCACCCGGTTCGATGACCTGACGGGCACGGTCCTGGCCGGGCATCACCAGCCGGTGCGCGTATGGGTTTTGTGTCTGTATTTCATGGGGCTGAACCTGTCGAATGGCCAGATCGCCAGGGAGTTGGGACTGAACGGGGATGATGCTCAAAAGATGACGTCACAATTGCGCGAGGGCCTGACAAGCAAAGTGACCGGGGGGACACTTGAGGGCGTGGTTGAGATGGACGAGGTGTACGTCGTGGCCGGACATAAGGGAAATCCCGCCGCCGTTCAAAAAAAAGCCGCCCTGGACGGCGGCGAAGGCTCAGGGGCGCGCCGGGACGCGGCACGCTGGAAAAGGAGAAGCCGCCGGTCTCCGGCATGATTCAACGTGGCGGTCAGGCCGTGATCCGGATGTTGCCCAATGTCCGGCAGCGGACCATCGAGCCCATCATCACCCGGTTCGCCGCACCGGGTTCGCTGATCAACACGGATGAGTACGACATATACGCGCGCCTGCCGGAATGGGGCTATCAACACAAAACCGTCTGTCACGGCCGGGGGGAATACGCCCGTGACGAGGACGGCGATGGTCATCACGAGGTCCATGTCAACACCATGGAGGGCGTCTGGTCTCTGTTGCGATCCTGGTTGCGCCCGCATCGGGGTATCTCCCAGGAGAAGCTGCCCCTTTACCTCAGCTTCTTCCA
>JAYVCG010000373.1:0-12568 GCA_043750075.1 Acetobacteraceae bacterium
CTCAAGCCTCCCCTCATTTTGGTTGCCATATCACTGCACCCCAGCCGACCTGACTTTCCGGAACGCCTCCTGATGAGTATTGCCCGGCCCTTTCACTTCCCTGGCAGCCACGTCGGTTGATCCCCTCCCCAAACATGGGCGGCGGCCGACGAATCGTCCTATTCCAAACCATTGGAATCATGGGATAAAAAATGAGGGGATGCTTGAGCATCGGGTAGGGTCATGGAAGCTGGAGCCGCGCCACCAGCCACGGCGGCGATTCCTCTGGAGAATCGAGAATCGACCTGTTATCATGTATCTGGCATCGTGGATGCTCCAACGCCGTGAGGCGTCGGTTCCCGGCTCCGCCTTATAACGAGCCAATGACGGAGGCCCTAAAATGGCCAAGTTCCTGCGGACTATTCCGCCTACACCTCCCTCTACCCTTGATGACGAATATATTTTTCGTCCGTGGATCACAACGAAAGACGGTCGCCGCATCTACGCAAAGGACAGAGGTCTGATCGCGTTTCGTTTTCTGAAACGGTACTAAACTGGTTGTCTGGATGGCGCCACATGGCGCCATCCAGACAGGTTTGTTCTGAAGCAAATTTACACAGCGTGAAAGCCTGCATTTTGCGCCCCGTACCGCTGTGCTATTTTCATGGCTCTTCCCGCGTTGGCACCAGTGTCAGCGACGTCTGACAAGATATTCTGGAGATGATAAAAATTTAATTGGTCTATAGTAAAATTTTATATACAAAAGAAATCATCATAATTTATATCTTCAAAGTTCTGTTTTTGGCGATTGTGGTCGGCGGTCTTGGTTAGATGAAGGGCTAACGGACGGCCAATAGCTTCCTTCCGCGCACGATGATACGGGCCGCGTCAAAGTCCCGCACCTGCCCTTCGGCGAGGTCGGTCAATCCCTTGGCGATGTCGGCCTTGATCGCTTCCATTTCCTTGAGTTGCATGTCCGCAGACCCTATCTTTGCCGTATGTCAAATCAAACATCTGTTACCACCAAATGCAATCATGGTTTCCATCCCACATCCATGCCATACTGAAACACGGAGGCCGCGATGGACATCCTTGACCTGCAAAATCTGAACCAGACCGACGATGAGTACCGTGACCATCCCTTGATTGGCCTGGTGACGTGCGATCCCGCGTTTCGTGGCGGAAAACCATATATCAAGGAAGCTGGTCTCACCGTGCGCGGCATCCTGCATATGATCGCCAATGGCTGGACCGTTGAGCACATCCTCGACCAGTATCCGCGGGTGACATGCGATCATGTCCGTGCCGCGTTGCTCTACGCCGCGTGGAAGATGGGTTGATCCCGGCCACACGGGATTGAACGGGTGAAACTTTATCTCGATGAGAACATGTCAAGACGGGAGGCTTCCGTGCTCCGGAACGCCGGGCATGATGTTATCGTGGTAAACGAACACAAGGCGTTACAAGGCCTGCCCGACGAGGCGCACGCGCGCAACGCCAACGAACAGGGACGTGTGCTGATCACCAAGGACGGAGATTATGGCGCCCTTCATGTCCGGAACGGCATTCCCGCGTGTGGAGTCGTTTATGTGAAAGCGGACGCGAACACGCCTGACCTCGCGGATCGCCTGCCAGCGATCCTCGCGCGTCACCATGCCGCTTTATCACGCGGGGCATTCGTCACTGTCGATTCCACGCGCGAACGGGTCAGACAGGGCTGATGGGTAACGAACCAAGCCCGACCGGCTGACCATACGGCTGACCGGACCAAGGCCACCGCCCCGGTCCGGCCACACAACAAACCAATCCTCCCGCCGTCAGATGAACACCCCCGCCATTCCTCCCGCCGGATAGCGCGTTCCCGCCGCGGCGCCCTTGGGCACCGCCGCGTCGATCCGCGCCACGTCCTCTGCCGACAGCGCGACTTTCAACGCGCCGAGGTTCTCATCCAGACGCGCCTTGTACCGTGTCCCAGGAATCGCCGTCACGTCATCGCCGCGCGCCAGCAGCCAGGCCAGCGTCAACTGCGCGGGCGTGCAATTCTTCTCCCTCGCGATGCCCTCGATCCGTTCCACCAGCGCGCGGTTCTGATCGAAATTGTCCTTTTGAAACCGCGGATGCGCCGCCCGCCGCCCGTCCACATCCTCAAAAGTCTTGATGGCGCCGGTCAGGAACCCGCGGCCAAGCGGCGCGTACGCAACGAAACCAATGCCCAGGGCTCGGGTGGTTTCGCGGGTTTGCTCGGCCTCGGCGCGGTATAGCAAGGAGTATTCCGTTTGCACCGCCGCGATCGGATGCACGGCATGGGCGCGGCGGACGCGATCGGGCGCCGCCTCGGACATACCGAGGAACCGGACTTTCCCCTGTTCCACCAGACGTTTCATCGCGCCAACGGTTTCCTCGACCGGCACCGTGGGATCGACGCGGTGCTGGTAATAGAGGTCGATCACGTTCTCGTTCAGGCGCTTCAGCGACGCCTCGCACGCCTGCTGGACATACTCCGGCCGCCCGTTGACGCCGTTGCTTTGGCCGGGCCGTTGCGTCTGGCCGAACTTGGTCGCCAGCACCACCTTGTCGCGGCGGCCCTTGATGGCGCGGCCGATGACTTCCTCGTTATGGCCCCAGCCGTACATGTCCGAGGAATCGAGATGGTTCACGCCCAGGTCGATCGCGTGCCGGATCAGGTCCTCCGAGGCGGCGTCGTCCGCCTCGCCATACACGCCCGACAGCGACATGCAGCCCAGTCCGACGGTGGAAACCAGGAGTCCGCCGCCGCCAAGTGCGCGTTGAGGCATTGTCCGTTCGTTCGCCATGCTGACCTCCCAGAAATGTGCCGCTTTATAGGGCGCGGACGGCGGACTGGCGACGGGGGGACGCAGCGGGTAACATCCGGCCATGGGCAATTCTCTGTATGAACAGGATTTCCACGCATGGACGGAGCGTCAGGCCGAACTGCTGCGCGCGCGTGATTTCACCCATGCCGACATCGATAACATCGTCGAAGAGATCGAGAGCATGGGGCGGAGCGAGCGGCGCGAACTGACCAACCGTTTGGCCGTGCTGCTGCTGCATCTGCTGAAATGGCGTTTCCAGCCCGCCTTTCGCGGCAACAGTTGGCGCCTGACGATCAAGGTTCAACGCCGCGGCATCGCGCGCCATTTACGGAACAATCCCAGCCTGAAATCCTGGTTGGATCAGGCGATGGCGGACGCGTATGGCGACGCCCGGATCGAGGCGGAACGCGAAACCGGCCTCGCTGCCGAGACCTTCCCCGAGACCAGTCCGTTCACCTTCGAACAGGCGATCGACGAAGATTTCTGGCCGGACGCCTGATCTGGCGACGCGCCGCCCCCGCCTGTAAGGCTGGCGGATCATGAACGCCCCGCCCCTGCCGCGCTGGCTGCTGCCGCGTCTGCCGTTCTACTATGGCTGGGTCATCCTCGCCTGCGCCTGCTGCGCGGGCCTGTCGCGCCAGGGTGGCGCGGTCGCCACGCTGTCAGTATTCGTGACCCCGATGACCGCCGAGTTCGGCTGGTCGCGCACCGCCCTCTCTGGCGCCGTGTCGGGGGGCGGCATTCTGGCGGCCCTCGTCTCCCCCATGCTGGGACGTTTCCTGGACCGGGAGGGCGCGCGGATCGTGCTGTGCGCCGCCGTGCTGACGACCGGGCTGGCGGACATGGCCTTGTCGTTCACCACGTCGTTGCCGATGTTCTATCTGTTGTTCTGCGTCGCCCGCATGAACTTCGCCGGCCCCTTCGATCTGGGCATCTATGGGGCGGTCAACAACTGGTTCGTCATGCGCCGCGCTTTGGCGAGTTCCATCGCCACCGTGGGGCAGATGACCGGCCTCGTGACGCTGCCGCTGATCGCCTCGCTGGCGATGGCGGGCGGCGGCTGGCGGGCGGGGTGGCTCGCGATTGGTGTCACGGTGCTGCTGGTGGGGTTCGTGCCGGTGTTCCTGCTGATGGTGCGCCGCCCCGAGGACATGGGCCTGACCCCCGATGGCGGCATGATCCCCGCGCGCGGCCCAGTGGCGGCCGCTGTTCCCGAACCCGCTTTCACGCGTGCCGAGGCACTGCGGACGCGCAGCTTCTGGTTGTTGTCGCTGTTCACCTTGCTGGCCTACCCGGTGCAGGCCGGGGTCAGCCTGCATCAGGCGCCGTTCATGATTGAGCGCGGCCTGAGCCCGGCTGCCGCCGCCGCCGTGGTCAGCTACTTCTCCCTGATGTCCGGCGTCGCCAGCTTCGGCTTCGGGCTAATGCCGAAAGCATTCACCGTGCGAGGGAAACTGGTGCTGACCGGTCTGTCGCTGTGCCTTGGCACGGCGCTGTGCGGCACGGTCCACGGCATCGCCTCGGCGTGTTTCGCCACGACGTTCTTCGGTCTCGGCGTTGGCGGCCTGCTCGTAACCCTTCCCGTCGCCTGGGCGGATTATTTCGGACGGCGCAGCTATGGCGCGATCCGGGGCATCGCGCTGACGGTGCAGGTGCTGGCGCAGGCCACCGGGCCGTTGCTGTCGGGCGTGCTGCGGGATGCGACGGGCGGGTACGAAACGTCGCTGGCGTGTTTCGCGGTGCTGTCCGGACTCAGCGCGCTGGCGGCGCTGCTGGCGCGGCCACCGGCCACCGGCCGGCGTCAGAGAACCCGCCTGACGATGAGGGGAAGGGCCGAGGGTTGAAGCGAAGAATCGCGATGTGTATACCAGAACCGCGGGGTGACAGACCGGATGAGACGAGCATCCCCCGGCGGATCGAAAAATCCGTGTCCGCGCAAGGCGGACCGAGGCGCGAGCCGAAGCGGTGTCCGGATCGAGATTACCAACAAGGGCGCCTTTGGGCGCCCTTGTCCATTACAGCGGCGCGCGACCAGCGCCCGCCGCCCGCCCGATTCCCCCAACCGTATTGAATCCCGCCGCCGACATGCGCATATCGCGCCCTGAACGGAGGGACTGATGAACGATACCACATTGGAAAAACACAATTTTGGCGCCGAGGTCGGGCGGCTTCTGGACCTTGTCGTCCATTCGCTCTACTCGGAACGGGAAATCTTCCTGCGCGAACTGGTCGCCAACGCCGCCGACGCCAGCGACCGCCGCCGGTTCGAGGCACTGACCGACCCGGCACTCGCCCCGCCCGCCGACGCCAAAATCCGCATCGTGCCGGACAAGGCCGGGCGCACTTTGCTGATCGCCGATGATGGCATCGGCATGTCGCGCCAGGAACTGATCGACAATCTGGGCACCATTGCCCGCTCCGGCACCAAGGCGTTCGGCGAAAAACTCGCATCTTCCAAACCCGAGGACCGGCCCTCCCTGATCGGCCAGTTCGGCGTCGGCTTCTATTCCGCCTTCATGGTCGCCGACCGCGTCGAAGTCACCTCCCGCAAGGCCGGCGCCGAAGACGCCTTCACCTGGGCTTCCGGGGGCGCGGGCGAATTCACCCTCTCGCCGGGGGAACGCGAAACGCCCGGCACCACCATCGTCCTGCACATCAAGGCCGACGCGGAAGAATATCTGGAACCGATCCGTCTCGAAACGATCATCCGTAAATGGGCCGATCACGTCACGCTGCCGATCACCGTGGCGCGCGACGGCAAGGACCAGCCCGCCAACGAGGGCACCGCGCTGTGGCGTAAATCGAAGGCGGATGTCACCGAACAGAACCTGAAGGAATTTTACCGCCACCTCGGTCATTTCTTCGACGAGCCATGGGCCACCCTGCACTGGAAGGCCGAGGGCGCGCTCGAATATTTTTGCCTGCTGTTCATCCCCGGCATGAAACCCTTCGATGTGGTCGAGGGCGACCGGGACTCGCATGTCCGCCTGCATGTCCGGCGCATGTTCATCACTGACAAGGCCGATCTGCTGCCCCACTGGCTGCGTTTCGTCAACGGCGTGGTGGATACCGAGGATCTGCCGCTCAATGTTTCCCGTGAGATTTTGCAGGCGACCCCGGTTCTGGCGCGTATCCGCAAGGCGCTGATCGGCCGCGTGCTGGGTGAATTGCGGAACCGCGCGAAAGACGCCGATGATTACAAGAAGTTCTGGGACAATTTCGGTCCCCTCATGAAGGAGGGACTGTGGGAGGACGCCGAACACCGCGCTGAGATATTGCCGTTGATACGGTTTCCTTCCTCCCATCAGGACGGACTCGTGTCGCTGGCGGATTATGTGTCGCGGATGCAACCGGGTCAGGACACGATTTATTACCTGACCGGCGACAACATCGAGGCCATGAAAACCTCGCCGCAGTTGGAGGGTTTCCACGCCAAGGGCATCGAAGTGTTGTTGATGTCCGACGCGATCGACAATTTCTGGCCGGAGCGGTCCGACAGTTTCGAGGACAAGAAGCTCCGCGCCGTGACCCAGGCGGCGGGAGAGTTCGGCAAGGACGAATCGTTGCCGGACATTTCCATCCTCCTCGCCGCGATGAAGGAGGCGTTGGGGGAGAATGTGGCCGATGTCCGCGCGACGGGGCGGTTGACTGACAGCGTGGTGGTGCTGGCGGCGGATGATTCAGGGCCTGATCTTCAGGTGCAACGGTTGATGCGCCGCGCCGGACGCGCGGCGATGCCCTCACGGCCGATCCTGGAAGTCAATCCGCGGCACAGGCTGATCGAAAGTCTGGTGGCGAAGCAGGATGACAAGCACCTCGTGAAGGATGTGGCCGAAACGTTGCTGGACCTCGCCAAGGTGCAGGAAGGGGAGCCGCTGAAGGACGCGGCGGGTTTCGCGCGCCGGGTCAGCACGCTGCTGGCGGGCAGTCTGGCGGGGTAGCGCGTCTTTACGCGGCCCGAATCTGGCAGGCCGCCACATACGGCAGAAAATGCGCGACCGGTGGGGTGGCGAGGTCTTTGACCTTAGCCGCCTCATCGAAACGCCGCAGCGCCGTCGCCGCTTCCGCGTGCGGGCTGGCGCGGTACGCCGCGGCTTCTCCCTCGGACATGGGACCGCCCTGCAACGCCAGGCTGCGCACGCTGTCCTGTGACAATTTCATGAAATAATCCGGCTCGGCGGCGCACAGATACCGTTTGGCGGCGACGTGCAACCGTACCGGCTCCGTCACCTCCGGGCCGAACCAGCGCGCCAGCCAGTCATGCCCAAGCTGTTCATGCCGGTCGTCGATCCCCGCCCGCGCGGGATCGTCGCCAAGGTCATGAACCATGTGGCCAACGTCATGCAGCAGGCAGGCGGTGATAAGCGCGGCCTCATGACCCGCTTTCTCGGCGAGCCACGATGCCTGCAACGCATGCGCCCGTTGATTGATCCCGGCCAGTCCATAAGACCGGCCACCCTTGCCATCGATGATCGCGCTTATCATCGCCCCGAGTGCGTGATCCATGCGTGTCGCGCCTTCCGTTTCAGTCTTATGATGGTGTCCTGAATCGCAACCAAGACCAAGGAGCCAACGCTGATGCTCGATCAGACCCTGGATTGCCTGACCACCGAGGACGCGGGCGCCCGGCCACTACACACCGTCCGGCCTGGCGTGCTGGACGCTTTCCTGGCCGGTCTCCCCCAGGCTCAGAGTGCCTGGCTGCGTGCGACGGGTTTCACGGCGAAAGCGGGAGAACTGTGTTTGCTTCCCGGTCCGGAAGGCATCAGCGGCGCGGTCCTCGGATTGGGGGCGGATCGTTCGCCGCATGTGTTCGGCGCGCTGGCGGCGCGATTACCGGAAGCCTCGGTCTGGCGGCTTGCCTCCGGCGATCATGACGATGCCGCCGCCACACTGGGTTTCGCGCTTGGCGGCTATCGGTACACAGGGGTCAAACCAGCGGAGCGCACACTCGCGAAACTGATCGCTGCTCCGGACCTGACCGAAGCACGATCGCTTGCCGCGGCGACCTGGATGGTGCGCGATCTGATCAATACCCCCGCCAATCTCCTGGGCCCCGTCGAACTCGGGGACATCGCGCGCCGTCTCGGCGAAACGCATGGCGCGGTGGTGGAGACCATTGAAGGCTCAGAACTGGACGAAGGATACCCAACAGTGGCCGCCGTGGGCCGCGGCTCGGCGCGTCCGCCGCGAGTGGTGACATTCCGGTGGCGGGGCAGCGCGGCCGGGGAGGATGCGCCACTTGTTTCATTATGCGGCAAAGGTGTTTGCTTTGACACGGGCGGCTACGATCTGAAGCCATCCTCGGGAATGTTGAGGATGAAAAAAGACATGGGTGGCGCCGCTGTCGCCCTGGGTGTCGCGCGTCTGATCATGGAAGCCGATCTGCCGGTCCGCCTGGTGACGCGGGTGGGTTGCGTTGAAAACTCCGTGTCCGGGACAGCGATGCGTCCCCTGGACGTGATCCGCACGCGCAGCGGCCTGACGGTGGAGGTTGGCAACACGGACGCCGAGGGCAGGCTGGTGTTGTGCGATCTCCTGGCGGACGCATCGGTTGAGCGGCCATCGATTTTGTTCGATTTCGCCACCCTCACCGGCGCCGCGCGGGTGGCGCTTGGTCCGGACCTTCCCGCGTTGTTTTGTGACGATGACGCATGGTCTGAAATTTTATTACGCTGTGGTCTGGAGGTGTTCGATCCGCTGTGGCGTCTGCCATTATGGGAGGGATATGACGATTGGCTGAAAAGTCCCGTGGCGGACCTCAACAATGTATCCTCCAAACCGTTCGCCGGAGCAATTGTTGCCGGTTTGTTCCTGAAGCGGTTCGTGGCCAAAGGGATCAGTCATGCGCATATTGATCTCTACGGCTGGAATGACCAGACCCGCCCAGGACGGCCTGAAGGGGGAGAGGGGCAGGCGATGCGGGCGGTTTTCGCCGCTCTGCGACAGCGGTTTGGCGTGCCGCCCTCGCATCGGTGACCAGGCGGGAAGGTTTCGGAGGCCGAGTCAATCCGCGATCCGAAGTCGTAATGAAGATTGACATCGTGTCATCCTGGTCCCATATTGTGCTGGGGCCGCGCCAACCGTTTCCTCTGGCGCGTTCAATGGAGAGGATGAACAATGGCAACGGCAGCGACGAATGCGAACACGGACCAGTTGATCGGGGTTCTCCGCGACACGGTCGTGGGTCTGGTGCGCCGCGATGGGGTTGACCTTTCCTCACGGCAACTGGGCGTTTTCCTGACCTGTTATCTGCACGATGGCGGTCATACGGTGCGCGGTCTGGCCGCGGAACTCAACGTTTCCAAACCCGCCATCACCCGCGCCCTGGACCGGTTGAGCGAACTGGATCTGGCACGCCGCAAGGTGGACCCGCTGGATCGCCGCAGTGTGCTCGTACAGCGTACCCCCAAGGGGTCCGCGTTCCTGCGCGATATCCATAAGATCATTGGGGAGTCGGTCAATCCGAAAAAATCCTCCGCCAAGGAAGGCGGACGGCGCGCCGCTAACGGCTGAACGTGGTCTGAACTTTCGGATGCCGTGGCCCGGCTGGCTCGATCATGCATCGAGCCAGCCATTCGGCGTGTGAGTGTCCGTTCCGCCTCGCGGCATTCTGTTCGGAGGCAGGCCATTACCAGGACAGTCCCGAACGCCCGGCACATGAACGATCAGTAACGTTCGTGACCGTAGCGGCGCGGTGGCACCCGGTAAGGCTGCACCACGACCGGAGCGCGATACGGTTCCACCACCACCGGGCGGATGTGCCCCCGCGGCGGCACCACGACACAACCGCCCAGAAGGCCCGTGGCGCCCACCGCGGCCACGGCGATCAAACAACGTGTGAGAAAAGACATCAAAGCCGCCTTTTTGTTGATGAATGTCATATGAACGCTGATCTGGATTCAGGGCGATTTCATGGCGGCGTGAAGACCGCCGTTCAACTCCACCCGCGCGATAATTTCCGTACCGCGGTCGAGGCGTTGCGTTTGCCCTCCCCCGCGTAATCCTCGTGCCAGTCCTCGATCCTGGTCAGGTCATAGAGATAATTGACCATCAACGTGGCACTTTCCCGCGCGCCCTTGTCCGAGGTATCGCCGGCCACGTTCAATCGTTCCACCCGCGCGCCGTTCGACAGATGGAAATGCGCCACCGGGTCCAGGGCGCGTTTGCCCGTGGCTTCGCCCAGAAGATAGCGCGCGCACAACCGTGTCAGCACGGGATCGGCCACCTTGCGGGTGGCCTCATCGCGCCACCATTCCGGACGGCCAAGGATGGTGGCGAGGGAAAGGGCGGGCGTTTCGGCGGGTTGCAGGGCGGTCAGGGCGCCCGCCTCATCGTTACTCAGGAGGCCGGGTTTCGCCTCGGCCAGCAGGGGGTCGAGCCAGCGGCGGAAGCCAGGCGCCGGCGACAGCGTGGCGAAGGTCTTCAGGGCGCGGAACTCGATCGACAATTCCTCCACCACCCGTTTGATCAGGAAATTGCCGAAGCTGATCCCGGACAGGCCGGGCTGGCAGTTGCTGATGGAATAGAAGATCGCCGTGTCCGCCTGGCGCGGGTCAAGCACCGGCGCATCCTCATCGAGCAATTTTTGCACGCTGCCCGCCAGACCCTGCACCAGCGCCACCTCGACGAAGATCAAGGGCTCGCCCGGCATCCGCGGATGGAAGAACGCGTAACAGCGGCGGTCGGAATCGAGCCGGTTCTTCAGATCGCTCCAGGACCGGATCGCGTGGACCGCCTCATAGGCGATCAGTTTCTCCAGCAGCGCCGCCGGGGAGTTCCAGTCGATGCCGCGCAGCTCCAGAAATCCGATGTCGAACCAGGCGGCGAGCAGGCCGCGCAGATCGGCGTCCAGGGCTTCCAGCATCTTGTCGCCGCGTTTTTCCTTCAGCAGCACACCGCGCAGATCGACGAGGAATTTCGGTCCCTCGGGGATCGAAGTGAACTGCGTCAACAACCGCAACCTGGGCGGTTCCAGCACGCGCCGCAGCGCCGCGTGCGCCGCCGCCCGTTCCTCGGGCGTGGTGGCCGCCGCGGCCAGGGCCGCCGCCCCCGCCACCGCCGCCGGATCGGCGTCGAGCCCGGCCAGCAGCCGCAGGAACTCCTGCCGTCCCGCCGCCGTCAGCCCCAGATAGGTGCGCGCCAGCCGCGCCGCGCGGTTGCGGGCACTGACCGCTCCGCCACGGGCGGCGAGGCAGGCGCGCATCTGCGTTTCCAGCGATTCCTCGGGCTCCCCGGCGACGCTGGCCGACATGTCGCGCCACACATTGGTCAGGCTGCGGAGAGCCCGGTCGAACAGACCGGTGGCGGCATCACTCATTCATGGATCTCCCGGTGGCGAAAGGGCGCGCGGCGGCCGCATGATATCACGATCCTTGAACGATCATGGTTGAATCTTCAATGACACATCAGCGTCCAGGCGGTTCGCCGCACCTTCCGCGAAGGCGGCGGTGCCGTTCTGTTCAGACATCATGCGAGGGCTCCGCGCGCCGGGTGTTCTTTGCCAGTACGGCGGACGGGCCGGAAGCCACCGCTTGACCCGCTTCCAGCCACCCGCCACATCCAGGGCATGTCCGGTTTTCCTTCCCGTTCTGGCGCGGCGACCGGCCTCGATCATGTTGGCATCGCGGGCGCCGGTCTGGACACGCTGGCCGGGGCGTTCCTGGACCTCGGCTTCCACCTGACCCCGTACGCGGCCCATGCCAGCGGCCGCACCGCCAACCGCTGCGTGATGTTGCGCGATGGCGGTTATCTGGAACTGATGGCCACCGTCCCCGGCCAGAACAGCGCCACGCTGGACCGTTTCCTCGCCCGCGGGCCAGGCGCCCATGTCCTGGCGCTGGAAGTCGCGGACGAGGCGGCGGCGCGGGGCCGGCTGACCCGCGCCGGGGTGGCGGCGGGAGAGGTGTCGATCACCGAACGTCTCATGGACCAGGCCGCGCCGGAAGGGCCGAGGGCACGGTTCGCCCTGCTCATGCCCCCCGATCCGCCCGAGGGCCGGGTGCTGCTGATCCGGCATCTGACCCCCGGCCTGCTCTGGCGGCCGGAATACGTGGTCCATCCGAACGGCGCCACGACGTTGTCTGAGGTGGTGTACGCCAGCGATGCACCAGCCAGCACCATGACCACACTGTCCCGCCTCGCCGGCCGTCCCGCCCAGCCCGATTCCCTGGGCGGTTACCAGCTTCCCCTTGACCGTGGCCGCGTGCGTGTCCTGCCGCGGGCCGCCGCCGCGGAATTGTTTCCGGGCGTGCCTAATCCATCCGTGATACCCTCGTTGATGGGCCTGACCATCGCCGCGGACATCGCCAGCGCGCGTGTCGTTCATGCCGGTGGCGTGGCGATCCGCTTTGTCCCCGCCCTCGATGGACGCTGACGGACTTTCCCTTCACCGCCCTCCTCCGGCTCGTCCGGAGGATCTGTATCAGCACCGTGCCGCGACGGATCCTCCGGACGAGCCGGAGGAGGAGGATGTGTCAACAATACGGGCCATTTGGTATAAGTCCCGGCCATCGAGTGTGGAGACGCGCATGAACACCACCACGGATCGCGGACCATCCAACCGCGCACTCTACGCGATCATGGGAATGCTGGTGGCGATCCTGCTGCTGGCCACGGGGGGATACCTGTTCATGACCGGCGAGGCGCCGGGCGGGATGACCGTGGGCGGCCCGTTCGCCCTGGTCGATGGCGACGGCAAACCCGTGACCGACAAGACCTGGCGCGGCAAATACATGCTGGTCTATTTCGGCTAC
>JAYVCG010000374.1:0-3958 GCA_043750075.1 Acetobacteraceae bacterium
GATCACAAAGACATTGCCGCCTTTACGTGAATACGCTACCGTCATCCCGTATACACAAAGGATGGCCGTGCCCCTCAACGTCCGCAGTGAAGAGGTCAATCAGCTCGCCGAAAAACTGGCGGCCCGCAAGCACGTCAACAAAACCGAGGCGGTGCGGCAGGCCCTGGAGAATGAATTGCGCCGCCTCGATGAGGCCATTCCCTTGAGAGAACGGATGCGCCCGCTGCAACAGCGGATATTGGCCCGTCCCTCGACCGGCCTGGAAGCGGACAAGGCGTTTTACGACGATCTGAGCGGTGATGTCTGATGTACGTCGATGCCTCGGCGATCGTCGCCATCCTGACCCGTGAACCCGATGCCGATGCGTTGGCGGATGCGCTGGACGGTGCGCGCTCGCCCATTACCTCGGCCGTCACCGTGTTTGAATCGGTACTGGGCGTCTGCCGTAAAAGGCACGCGAGCGTGGCGGAAGCGCGGGACGATGTCCGCGAATTCCTCGCAGCCGCCAAAATCCGCACGGTCGCGATCACCAGCGAGGAAGCGGACGCGGCATTGGAAGCCTTCGCCCGGTACGGCAAGGGCCGGGGTCATCCCGCGCGCCTCAACATGGGCGACTGCTTCGCCTATGCCGTGGCGAAAAACCACCACGCCCCCCTGTTGTTCAAGGGAAATGATTTCACCCAAACCGATATCGGGACGGCGATGCCCCCTGAGTGAGGAGACGCCCCGGCGTGCGCTGACCGTGCGACGGGCCAAACGGGGAGCGGCCAGGCCACGCGATGAACCGGATGGCTCCTGCCGCGTTGCGGGGCGGGTTCCGGGACGGGGCGTGTGGAGGCCGCATCGCCTCGTGGCGCGTGACGGATCCTGACCATCGGAAGCGGGCCAAAGCCGCCGGTTTCCCCTGTCCGGGCCTTGACCGCCGCGCGCATTCCACCACACCGCAACACAGGATAGAGCCTTTCGATCATGGACTGGGATTTGCCCGCGATCGTGCTGGACACGAGCCCCTATGGCGACAGTGACCTCATCGCCACGGTGATGACGCGCGAGCATGGCGCGCATCGCGGCCTCGTGCGCGGGGGCGCGTCGCGCGGGCACGCCGGGATGTGGCAGGTGGGGAATTTCATCCAGGCGCGCTGGATGGGACGGCTGTCGGATCAACTGGGACAGTTACGCGGCGAACTCGTGCATGCCACGGCCGCCGCGGTGATGGACGAAGCGCTGCCGCTCGCGATGCTGAGCGCCATCACCGCCCTGGCCCATGACGCGCTGCCCGAACGCGAACCACATGAGGCGGTGTTCGCCGGTCTGGTCACGCTGTTGCCCCGCCTCACTCTGGGCCAGGCCGTGCTGGCGGAACTGGTGCGGTGGGAGACGGTGCTGCTCGCCGATCTGGGTTTTGGCCTCGATCTGACGCGCTGCGCCGTGACGGGGGCCACCGAGGGGCTGGTCCGTGTCTCCCCCCGCACCGGCCGGGCGGTGACGGCCGCGGGCGCCGGGGAATGGGCGGAGCGGCTGTTGCCCTTGCCCGCGTTCCTGGCGGGAGCGGACAGGTCCGGGGCGGCGGAGTCTGGCGCCGCGGATTGGCGCGATGGCTTGCGTCTGACCGGGCATTTCCTCGCCCGCGATGTGTTTGGCGCGCGGCATCGCCCGCTGCCGATGGCGCGTTTGATGCTATACGACCGGGTGGCCGTGCTGGCCGCCGACCAGGAGGATCAGAATGCCGGATGATTTCGCCGGACACATCAAGGACACCGCCCTCAAGGATGCCCTGTCCGAGCGTTACCTCGCTTATGCGTTGTCCACCATCATGTCGCGGTCGCTGCCGGATGTGCGCGACGGGTTGAAGCCCGTGCACCGGCGGTTGATCTACGCGATGCATCAGTTGAAGCTCGATCCCACCGCCGGGTTCAAAAAATGCGCCCGCGTCGTGGGCGACGTGATGGGCAAATACCATCCGCACGGCGACCAGTCGATTTACGACGCCATGGTCCGCATGGCGCAGGATTTCGCCGCCCGTTACATGCTGGTCGAGGGCCAGGGCAACTTTGGTAATATCGACGGCGATAACGCCGCCGCGATGCGCTACACCGAAGCCCGCCTCACCGAGGTCGCGCGCGCCATGCTGGCGGGCATCGACGAGGACGCCGTCGATTTCCGCCCCACCTACGATGGCGAGGAAAGCGAGCCCCTCGTCCTGCCCGGCTCCTTCCCGAACCTGCTGGCCAATGGCGCGACCGGCATCGCGGTGGGCATGGCGACCTCGATCCCGCCGCACAACGCGGGCGAGGTCTGTGCCGCCGCGATGCATCTGATCGCCCATCCCGATGCCTCCACCGCCGATCTGCTGGCACACATGCCGGGCCCGGATTTTCCCACCGGCGGCATTCTGGCCGAGGACCGGGCCGCGTTGCTGTCCGCCTATGAAACCGGCCGCGGCGGCTTCCGGGTGCGCGCGAAATGGGCAGTCGAGAAGGGCAAGAACGGCCTCTGGCATGTCGTCGTCACCGAAATCCCCTATCAGGTGCAGAAAGCCAAACTCATCGAGCAGGTCGCGGCACTGCTGGAGGAAAAGAAACTGCCGCTGCTTGGCGACATCCGCGACGAAAGCTCCGACGTGATCCGCCTCGTGCTGGAGCCCAAGACCCGCGGCGTTGAGCCCGAGGTGCTGATGGAGACCGTGTTCCGCGCCACCGCGCTGGAATCGCGTTTCCCGCTCAACATGAATGTGCTCGACGCCACCCGCACGCCGCGGGTGATGCCGTTGAAGGAGGTGCTGCGGGCCTGGCTCGACCACCGCCATCAGGTGCTGGTGCGCCGTTCGGCGCATCGTCTCGCCGCCATCGACCGGCGGATCGAGGTGCTGGACGGGTATTTGCTGGTTTATCTCAACCTCGATGAGGTGATCCGCATCATTCGCGAGGAGGATGAGCCGAAGCCGAGCCTGATGACCGCGTTCGGCCTGACGGAGATCCAGGCCGAAGCGGTGCTGAACATGCGCCTGCGCAGTCTGCGCCGTCTGGAAGAAATGGAAATCCGCCGTGAGCACGACAAGCTCACGAAGGAGCGCAAGGGGTTGCGCGCGTTGCTGGACAGCGAGGCGGCGCGGTGGAAGCGCATCACCGCCGAACTGGAGGACATCCGCAAACAGTTTGGCACGGGCGCATTGGGCGACCGCCGCACCGAACTGGGTGTCGCGCCCGCCGTGGTCGATGTGTCGTTCGAGGCGCTCGTGGAGCGGGAGGCGATCACCGTCATCCTGTCCGACAAGGGTTGGATCAGAGCGGTCAAGGGCGCTGTCGCCGATCCGGCGGAACTGAAATTCAAGGAGGGTGACAAGCTGCGTTTGTTGCTGCCGTGTCACACCACGGATCGTTTGGTGTTGCTCGCGACCAATGGCAAGTCCTTCACGGTGAAGGCCGCTGATGTGCCGCGCGGCCGTGGCGATGGTCAGGCGTTGCGGTTGATGGCTGATTTGCAGAACGAGGATGATGCCGTTGGTTTGTTCGTGCCGGTTGAGGGGATGCGGTATTTGATCGCTTCGTCTTCCGGCCGTGGTTTTCTGGTGCCCGCCGCCGAGCTTGGGGCGGAGAGGCGCACCGGCAAGCAGATTTTGAATCTGAAGCCGGGGGAGCGGATGGCGTTTTGTGTGCCGGCCGATGGGGATCATCTGGCGGTGATTGGGGAGAACCGGAGGCTGTTGATTTTCCCGCTGGATCAGGTGCCCGAGATGGCGCGCGGCGGCGGTGTGATGTTGCAACGGTACAAAGATGGTGGCCTGTCCGATGCGAAGGTGTTCCGGATCGCTGAGGGATTGACCTGGCGGCTGGGGGAGCGGATGCGGACGGAAACCAATCTGCGGGACTGGCTGGGGGAGCGGGCGCAGGTGGGACGGATGCCGCCCAATGGATTCCCGAAGACGTTGAAATTTTAAGGAAGGCCAGAGGCGCCCCCC
>JAYVCG010000375.1:0-2568 GCA_043750075.1 Acetobacteraceae bacterium
GAACAGGCCGTTGACCGGCTGGAGGCGATGCACGCCGGGGCGGTACAGGCCCAACGCGACGCGCTGGCGCGGTTCGCCGGGGGCGGTGCGCCACCGGACACGGAGGAACGGCGGCAGTTCCGTTACCCCGAACTCCGCCTGATCTGGCGCCCCGACGGCCCCATCCCCAGGACCCGCCGCGCCTGGGCCAAGGTTCTCACCCCCGGCGCCTACGCGACCACCGTGACCCAGCCGGGGTTCTTCCGGCCCTATTTGCTCGAACAGTTACGGCCTCTGGTCACGGAATACGGCGCCTCCCTCCGTGTGCGGGCCAGTGACCAGGAAATGCCGTGGCCTTACGTGCTGGATCGCGGGGATGAGCTGTCGCCTGGGGATGTATCGCCCGCCCTGCTGGCCCGTCATTTCCCCACGCCCCTGCTGTCCGCCGTCGGCGATGAGGTGGTGGACGGATTGTGGAACGCCGAGGAAGGGCAGGCGCTGCCCCTGGCGCTGTTCGACGCCGTGCGCGTCGATTATTCATTGCGCCGCCTGTTGCATTACACCGGCACCCACTGGCGCGACATCCAGCCCTGGATCCTGCTCACCAACTACCAGCGCTACATCGACCAGTTCGTCAGCCGGGGGCTGGAGGAACTGGCGAAACCCGGCAGCCCGTACGACCGTCTGATCGCGCCCGGAGGGGCCGTCGCCCATCGTGGCGATGATCCAATCGCCGCCGCCGCGCGCATCGCCGCGGCGCCCTGGCACCAGTTTCAGATGCCCGCCTACCATCTGGCGCGCACCGATGGGTCAGGCGGCGTGACCATCGCCAACATCGGCGTCGGGCCCTCCAACGCCAAGAACATCACCGATCATCTGGCGGTGCTGCGGCCGCATTGCTGGCTGATGGTGGGCCATTGCGGCGGGCTGCGCCAGTCGCAGACGATCGGCGATTACGTGCTGGCGCATGGGTATCTGCGGCGCGACCGCATCCTCGACGATCTGGTGCCGCCGGAAGTGCCGATCCCCGCCCTGGCCGAGGTGCAGATGGCGTTGCAGGAAGCAGCGGCGCGCGTGACCGGCGACCGGGGCGACGTGCTGAAACAGCGGCTGCGCACCGGCACCGTGGTTTCCTACGACGACCGCAACTGGGAACTGCGCTGGTCCAGGGAGCGGCGGCGCATCAACCTGTCGCGCGCCATCGCCGTGGACATGGAAAGCGGCACCCTGGCCACGCAAGGCTACCGGCTGCGGGTGCCGTACGGCACGCTGCTGTGCGTCTCCGACAAGCCGTTGCATGGGGAGATCAAATTGCCCGGATCGGCGAGCGCCTTCTACCAGCGCGCGGTCGACGAGCATCTGGACATCGGCCTCACCGCGCTGGACCTGCTGCGGGGCGATCTGGGCGCGCTGCACTCACGCAAACTGCGCAGTTTCGACGAGCCGCCGTTCCGGTGAGGTCTTCTTCAGGCGATTGCACTGGCCTTGATGTCACCCTTCTCCGATGAGCCAGGGAATGATGACGAACAGGACATGAATAACCATCGCGGCCAAGGACCTGAAACTCCTGTTTCCAGACAAATTCGTATCATTTATTGTTTAATACATTATTTTTCATCTGAATGATACGGCCTGGGAGCGTCTTTTTCTGAAATTTCAGTCTGTTTCCAGCCAATGTAAAGCAATGAAAATTCATGCTTTTTTAAAAACAAAACACTTCTCCATGGGATGCGGCGGTAAAAATTTCAGAACATTGCCATCGCGCGCTCTCAAACCCATGCAATTCGTTTCTTCCTGAAACCCGGCGGGGCCGTTTCAGACCGAAACCTGTAACCAATCTGAGCCGGTCGGGGAGGCACGTTCGCCCAAATATCGCTGTGCTTCTCGCATATGCGGTCATGCCTTCGCGCACATCTCAGGCCGGAATTGGATCGTCATGCCCTCTCTTAGTCCTCAAGGCTCCGCCATTCAGCTCAATCTCAGTGCTGGT
Source organism: Acetobacteraceae bacterium (assembly GCA_043750075.1). Taxonomy (GTDB): domain Bacteria; phylum Pseudomonadota; class Alphaproteobacteria; order Acetobacterales; family Acetobacteraceae; genus Rhodopila. The sequence continues at coordinate 1,970 of JAYVCG010000375.1, forward strand.
GGCGCCGCGACCATCGTTCCGCTTTTCGGGGGAGGGTTCGCCGCTGTCTATAAGGTCAGGGGCGCGGGCGATGTCTTCCGTCTGTTCGACAATACCGACACGCCCATCACGGGTGAGATCGGCATCACGAACGACGACGGGATCGTCCCGGCGGCGGCGGCGCTGAGCGATGGACGGTTCCTGGTGGCCTGGGTGAAGCCGGACCAGACGATCCACGCGTCGATCTGGAATGCCGATGGGACGCTGGCCGTCGATGCGTTCCTCGCCGGCACCGCGTCCGATCCGGGCGTCGGGCTGAGCGTGCCCAGGATCGTGAAGGCGGCGGATGGGGGGTTCACTCTGATCTGGCAGGACAATGGCACGGTGAACGGTGTGCCCAAGCCGCTCATGATCCATGCGTTCAACAACCTCGGGGTGGAGACGGGCACGCCGGTCGAGGTCGTGCCGCCAACGGTGACGGGCGCGTCCGATGTCACCATCGGCGATTTTCAGGTGGCGAAGCTCGCGAGCGGAGAGCTGGTCGTCGCCACGCAGATCGTGGCCGATGGCAAGACGTCGATCTGGTACTCGAAGAACGGCGCCGCCTTCGTCATGGTCGC
>JAYVCG010000376.1:0-3228 GCA_043750075.1 Acetobacteraceae bacterium
CGAAAGCGGTGCCGGAGCCGGCGTCGATGGCGCTGCTGGGCGCCAGTCTGGTCGGACTGGGTCTGCTCCGTCTACGCCGTCAGCGGGGTTGATCAACCTCCACGCCCAGCCATGGCCCCCGGCGGCAACCATGCCGTCGGGTGGCCACTGAGTGTACCGCTGCCTCCGATCAAACGAACGGGCGTTTGGAGGTGTTATACCAACCCGCTTAAAGACTGACGTACCGCTCTTTCATCGTCATCCCCCGGCCTGACCGGGGGATCTGTCCACGCACCGTGCCGCGAGAGATCCCCCGGTCAGGCCGGGGGATGAGGGCGAAGGGGCATGGGTCAACAATAAGGACCGGTGGTACTGGACGCGGAAAAGCGTGCCTGAACACCAGGCTTCCCCCCTTACGCGCGTATGCCACGACGGCTGATGCCGGACGCGATGGGTTCTTTTGACCGGCCCTCCCGTGCGTGTCGATCCCTCCAGCGTGTGTTATTTTTGTTCTCCTGTTCACCCGTGAATCCTTTGATCGCGCCGGGCAAAATGCGCGGCGCGGGGAACATTGGCACCCTTGTGGCGTTGATTGCAGTGACGTCGCGATGCTCGGATCGTCGATCCGCGGCGGGGAAAGCAATCCATGAGCACCTCCATCGCAGTCCGGCCATTCCATGGCTTTCGAGGGTTTTCGCGAAGATGGGATGGCGCTGGCCCTGAACGCGCCTCATGCTTTCCCAGGTGGTCTTCTGGTTGCCGCCAGCGCCGCGTCCGCGCGGGCGCGATGAAATGAAAATCCTCCTTTTTCCGCATGACGATGCCCCCATCGTGAAGCGTTTTCATGCGCGTTCGCGCTGGCCAAAAGGTCTGGATTCGATCGCGCGGCAGTGATTGCAGAAGAAAACGAATGGAGAACCGCTGTTCATGCCGAGCACCATTGTCTCTGAGGATACGCCCTCTCCTCTTTCGGAACCGGAAAACACCGACGAAACCGCGACCGCCACCGCACAAATTTCTCTGCCATCCGATCCCATGCTGGTGCTTCAGGTGGGACAGTTCATTCTTTTGTTATCAGCGGTGCTTTACGTGGCCCGCCCCATCATCCTGCCCATCGTGCTGGCCATCATGCTGAAATTACTGTTGCAGCCAGGCGTGCGCCGGATCGAGCGGGTGGGCCTCCCGCGGGAAGCCTCCGCCGCGCTGACGATTCTGGCTGTGTTCGTTTTCTTCGTCTCCCTCGCCACCGCCCTTTCCGGTCCGGCCCGCACCTGGGCCGCCAAACTTCCCGAAGGCCTCCCGCGCCTGCAGGAGCGGCTGAGTTTCATCAAAGACCCTCTGGAGGCCATGCAAGGCTTCCTGCATAACGCTGAAACCTACATGCATTCCGCGGCGCCCGCGGCGGTGGTGACACCGGCGGGTTCCGGGCTTTCCGAAACCGTGGTTTCGGGAACAGCGCATTTCGCGAGCGGATTGTTCGCCACCATCGTCGTTCTCTATTTTCTGCTGATTTCCGGCGATCTGTTTCTGCGCCGTCTGGTGGAAATCCTGCCAACCTTTGGCGACAAACGCGCCGCCGTCAAAATCTCTCAACAAATTGAAAGCGACATCGCCGGTTATCTGATGACCGTGACCATGATGAATGCCGGAGTGGGCATTCTGACCGGCCTGCTGATGTGGGCCTGCGGCCTGGAAAACCCGATCTTGTGGGGCGCCCTGGCGTTTTTACTGAACTACATACCCATGCTCGGGCCGGTCATTTGCATGCTGGTGCTTTTGCTGGCCGGGTTGCTGACACTGGAACCGCTCTGGGTCGCGATGCTGCCTGGGATCGGCTTCATGGTCATTCATGTGATGGAAGGCCAGTTCGTCACGCCCATCCTCGTCGCCCGCCGGTTCACGCTCAATCCGGTGGTGGTGATCATTTCCCTGATCTTCTGGTACTGGATGTGGGGTGTTCCAGGCGCGATCCTGGCGGTGCCGGTTCTGGGCATCATCAAGATCGTCTGCAACGGCATCCGTCCCTGGGCCGCTGTGGGTCATCTGATAGAGGGCTGAGGACTCGCATTGCCCCGCATGGTGTCCTTCAGGGATTTTTCAGGATGATCCAACAGCCGCACTCCCCTGGTCAGGGGAGGGCGGCTGTTGGATCACGCTTTGATGGATGGCGCCCAGTATGCTTCGCGGCTCATGCCCTGGCCGGACCCTGGTGCGGCGGAAGCCAGTTTCTTCCCAGGGAGATGCTTTTCAAATACGGCTGGTATTATCCCGTCATACTCCGGCCCGGCCGGGGCATGAGGGTGAAACGATCGTGGGTCAGTCCAGGAGGCCGCTGGTATGAAAGCAAATACGCTTCACTTCACCATTGGTGGTGGGCAAGGTGAGCGCCTGGATTTGGCTGGCATAGGCTTTCATCAGGCGGCCACGCAGCGCATCGAGCAAAACTCCAGGATGACCGCTCCACCGCACGGACAGGGTGACCTCATCCGCCCTGACGCCAATCGTCATGCTGGTGATGGCGGCTGGCGACACCATGGCTTCGTCGAAATAGGGCGGCAGCAACACGGCCAGATACAGCGCCAGGGCGATGCCATGATCCAGACTGATCATCGTGTCGATCGTGGAGGACTGGATCTTCACCCGGTCTTCGTTCAGACCGGCGATTTGCCGCAGGCCCGCCACGACTTCCGTTATCAGTTCGGTCACGGAAACCTTGTTCATGGCGCCGGTGGCATAGACGAGCCGGTAGGCCACGGACATGGAATGCACATGTTCTTCGACGAAGCGTAGCTCCGCGTGTCTGTCGGAAGGGAGGGTGCGTTTCTTCAGGTTCATCAGACTGACGATGATCTGGAAATTATTCTTGACCCGGTGGTTGAGTTCCCGGACCAGCTCCTGCGCGCCGGCGGAACAGCTGACACCCTGAGACACAGGGGCTTTCCGGCCGCCGCGTTTGCGTTTTGGAGGAGTATCCTCATTCATGGGGGCATGCGTGTCATGATGGGCGGGCATCTGATATCACTGGTCAGTACGGAAAAGAGTGGCCTGCCCAGGCATCAGGCGTCAGCCGGCGATCTTGGTCCCGAGGCCCAGGATGCATCGACGGCGGCATCCCATTCCATGTCTGGTTCCATGTGATTCTCGGAAGGCACGGCGAGCATTTCCGCCAGTTTGGCGCGCGCGCGATTGACCCGGCTTTTCATCGTTCCGACAGCGCATCCGCACAGTTTGGCGGCTTCTTCATAAGAC
>JAYVCG010000377.1:0-3634 GCA_043750075.1 Acetobacteraceae bacterium
CGTCAGATTGAGACCTCATTGGCCCAGGAACTTTTGGATCGTATCAGAACAGCACCTCCGGCGTTTTTTGAACGTCTCATTGTCAGTCTGCTTCTCAGCATGGGCTATGGCGGGTCCACCATGGATGCCGGCCGGGCGCTTGGCGGAAGCGGCGATGATGGCGTGGATGGCGTGATCGACCAGGACGCGCTGGGTCTGGACCGGGTTTATGTGCAGGCCAAACGATACGCGAATGGTAATAATGTCGGCTCCGCCGCGATCCGGGATTTTTTTGGAAGTCTGGACCGGCACAAGGCCGCGAAGGGATTATTCGTCACGACATCGGCGTTTTCTTCTTCCGCGCGGGACACGGCGGCCTTCCTGAGCAAACGCATTGTGTTGATTGATGGAGAGCAACTCACACGCCTCATGATTCGGTATAACGTGGGCTGCCGGGTGGAGGATACTTTATACATCAAGAAGGTGGATGAGGATTTTTTTGAATGATCCACGGAATGAACGAGATGTTTCCCATGTCACGATCAAGCCAATACATCATTCCCCCGCCTCAACCGGCCGTTCCACCCGCCGCACGTCGATCTCATCCGCCCGCCGCATCACCCGCGCCAGATCGTGATCGAGCTGAATGCCCAGCCAGCTTGCCGCCGTGCCGCCGAATGCCTTGGAGAGGCGCACCGCCATTTCGGGCGATATGCCTGATTTTCCGTTCACCAGATTGTTCAATGCCTGGCGTGTGACACCAAGGATACGCGCGCCTTCGGTCACGGTCAGTCCCAACGGTTCCAGGCAATCGTGCCGCACGCTCAGACCGGGATGGGGAGGGTTCTTCATCATGGGTGCGCTCCGTCAGTGATAGTCGATCAGGTCCACATTCGGTCACGTCCGTCGCGGCGAACCGGAAAATGATCCGCCAGTTGGCCTGAACCGTCACGCTCCAGTACCCGGCGAGATCACCGCGCAGCGGATGCAACCGGAATCCTGGCAGATTCATGTCCTCGGGCCCAGAAGCCCGGTGCAGCCGCGCCAGGATACGGGCGATTTTATCGGCGTGCGCCGTGTTGATTCCCCTGCGGTCTTCCTGATCGTGAAAGAGGCGCAAGCCGCGATGCCGGAAGGCAAGGATCATGGGTCACAGAGTAAGGTGACAAGTATCTGTTGTCAAAGCTTTCCACCTGGGATGCGGTCGAAGGGGTTTAGGCAATCGCGCCACCCGCTATCCGGGGCGCGGCCGATGTGCTGTATCCTGGTCAGCGGAGCGGACGTGAACCCCCGCGCATCCGCGTCATCGCCCTCGCGGGCCACCCGGCCTGGGCAGGGGCCCTCGCCATCGCAGCAGGATCGACCATGAGCGACACGAAGATTGGGAGCGACACGAAAATCGGAACCGGCGCCGAGGCGGTGGCGGGCAACACGGTGACAGTTCACTACACGGGCTGGCTGTTCGACGCCGCGGCGCCGAACAACAAGGGACAGAAGTTCGACAGTTCGCGCGACCGTGGCGACCCCTTTCAGTTTCCGCTTGGCGCGGGGCGGGTGATCGCCGGCTGGGACCAGGGCGTGGCGGGCATGAAGGTGGGCGGTCAGCGCACGCTGGTGATCCCGCCGGAACTGGGTTACGGCGCTCGCGGCGCCGGTGGCGTGATCCCGCCGAACGCCACGCTGGTGTTCGATGTCGAGTTACTGGGAGTCGAATAAAGCGGCCCATCGGTTTCCCGGCGCCGGATCGCGGCGGCCCGGGGACTGGATCGCTCCGGGGATCGAAATGATCTTTCCCCCCCCTGCCCTGGTTTCCCCTGCCTCAATTTCCCCTGTCCCGGTCCAGCCGGGCCATTGTCCCCGCGGGAACAACGGACCAGGGAAGTGGTGCGGACGGCGGGACTTGAACCCGCACTCTCAATGAGAAGCAGATTTTCTTACCACTTCGGCTTTCGCCGCCCCCCAGGGGCATCGCCCGCGGGTGTTCGTGGTCTGGACTGTCCCTTCACCCTGGCCTTCCGGCGTTAGGTGCCACCCGTCCAGTCTCTACACCTTCCCTCAACCGAGGGCTTGGCTCGGGATTGGCCTGGGGCCTGAGCCCTGTAGCGTTCCCCGACTTTGAGCGGTTCTGCGCCACGGATTTCCCCGTGGGCACTCCAATTGAAGTCTGCTGCGTCTACCGGTTTCGCCACGTCCACATCGGGTTCATCGTACCACGGCCCGTATCGCCGCGCGACAGGGAATTTCACGCCCCGCCATGCGCCCATGGCATGCGCCCATGCCACGGGTTCAGGTCTCGCCCGGCCCCTTGGGCTTTGCCCGCCCGTAACGGATGATGACGGCGGATTTTCCTTCCGGATGCGCCGCCGCCAGCGCCGCGCGTTCCGCTTCCATTTCAGGGTCGCCGCCGGTACTGATCAGCTCCAGTTCCACCATCGCCCCCTCCTCGTCGAGGAAGGGCGGCGGGGCCGGTGCGTCCGGATCGAAACGCGCGGAGGTGAAGCGCGCCAGCGCGTCCCCGGTGAACAGGCGTTCCCTCAGATCAACCCCTCCACGCGCCATCCCTCCATTTGCCACCCCTCCATTTGCCACCCCTCCATTTGCCGGAGCGGGCGCCGCGGGCACGGACGGAACAACCGCTTCAGCGTCCGCGGCGGGCGCGTTCACCATGCGCCATGGTTTGGGGCGGGTGGCGAGCGCCATCATGATCTCCGGCTCCGGCGGGATATAAGGCTCCTCCGGCGGTCCGGGCGGCGCGTAGGCCGTCAGGCTGGCGGGTGTGCCGTCAGGACGGGTTTCAGGGGAGGCTGGCGGGCTGGAACGCGGTCCTTTCACTGGCGGTGGCGGTGGCGCCAGCGGCGGCGCTTCCGGTGGTCTGGGCGGCAGGGGTTTGGCGTGCCGCCGCTCCAGATCGTGCGTCAGCATGGAAAACGTGCGGCTCATTTGCGTGATGTTGCCGCGGATCTTGATGGCGACGGCTTCCGCCGTGCCGGGATGCATGGCCCGCCGGTGGCATTCCATGATCATCCCGTGCGCGGCGACACCCTGCGCCGCCATCATGCATTCCAGATGATCGCGCGGATGGAAGGCCTCCAGCATGGTCAGGGCGGCGGCGCCACGGGTTTCATCCTCATGCGCCGTGCTTTCAGGCGGACGGCACAGTGTTAGCATGATGGAGCGCGCGATTTCCGCGGCGAAAGCCGGGCCGTAAGACAGCAAGGGCGCGTCGGGACGCAAAGGGTAGTCGGGCGGATAAAGGGTGGGCATGGGCTGAAATGCACTCGCATCGATCGTGAAGGCATGAGGCAATGCCAGATAATAGGAAATATGTCAAGATAAATCGCTATTTCACCAACGTAATAGTTTTATGGTCCTTTAATTTAGTATTAATTCCTTGAATGGCGGGAGGTGGTCAGAATGCCCGTGCTCCCATTCCGTTTTGTCCCGCCCATCAGCGGATGCGTGGATCGCCTCATCGCCGTTTCCCTCCGGCTGGTCCGGGTGATGTATCGCGGCCACTGGCTGGCATGGATGCCTGCTCAGACCGGATCCTGACGAGAAGCGGCGCCATCAAGGCGCCTGGCCATGGGTTTTCCATCAATCGCGCATGATGACAGTCGCGGGGGGGGGGGGGGGGGGGGGGGGCGCCCGCCCCCCC
>JAYVCG010000378.1:0-13191 GCA_043750075.1 Acetobacteraceae bacterium
GCCACCGCGGCCAGGGAGCGGAAGATCATCTCCACGATCTGTCCCAGGGGGACGGGGCCAGCCGCCTCGTGCAGCAGGGCCGCGCCCAGACGCAGCGACATGATCAAATACGCCAGCATGTCGTCGCTGGCGGGCGGCGCCCGGCCGATACGGGTGAACAATTGCCGGATGGCCCAGGCGACGCGCTGGCGCTGGGGTTTGTAGAGTTCCTGGCATTTGGCGGCGAAGTCCGGATTGCGTTGCGCCAGCATCAGCATTTCCAGCCGCAACAACTCCCAGTCGGTGATTTTCTCCGTGGCCGGGAAGGCTTCCCGCAGCCGCTCGGTCAGGGATTCCGCCGGGCCGTTCGCGGCTTCCGCGACGCGCGCGATGCGGGCGACATCGAGTTCCATTTGCTGGCCCATCAGTACGACCGCCAGATCCTCCTTGGTGGAGAAGTTGGAATAGAACGCCCCGCGGGAGAAACCCGCGCCTTCCGCGATCTCATCAATCGTGGCGCTGGCGAAGCCTTTCCGCCCGAAGGCGGCGCGCGCGGAGTCGAGCAGTTTTTCCCTGGTCTCGGCCTGCATTTCGGCGCGGGTTTTGCGGGGCATGGTCACGTTCCTTCAAGGCGATACGGTTTCCACGGTAAAACGGCCACGGGACAGACCCGCCCAGGGCCGGATATGTCTCAGGATCAGAATTCACTTTCATATCACGATGCGTCTTCATATTCAAATTTGTTGTTGCATTTGAATACAGACACACACTCATCTCGCTGTCAACAAAACAACCATTGGTTATCAATGGATCGTCCCCGCCTCGCCCACACTCTTGTCAGCACGGCCCAGGACCGCCAAACGGGACGCGGTTGTCTGGAGCCGGACGCTGTCTGGTCCTCCGGTCTGGACCTTTGGGCTGACCACCTGGGACGGGCCAGCGAAGGCCATCGCCGGGACCACGGAACAAGGAAGCGCGCATGTCCGACACAGCCACCAACCGGGCCATCGAGGCCGCCCGCGCCTTTCTGGGCGAGCGGCTGACCACCAACGCCAGCCTGCGCGAGCATCACTCGCACGGGCAGGACACCCAGACGCCGGTACTGCCCGACGCCGTGGCCTTCGTCGAAACCACGGAAGAAGCGGCGAAGCTGCTGGCGGTGTGCCATCAGGAACGCATCCCCGTCGTGCCCTGGGGTGCGGGCACCTCGCTGGAGGGGCATGTCACGCCGGTCCGGGGCGGCATCACGCTCGACCTGTCGCGGATGACGAAAATCCTGGATGTCAGCCAGCCCGACATGGATTGCCGCGTCGAAGCAGGCGTCACCCGCGACCAGTTGAACACACATCTGCGCGATCTGGGCTTGTTCTTCCCGGTCGATCCCGGCACCTCGGCCTGCACCATCGGGGGCATGTGCGCGACGCGGGCCTCGGGCACCAACGCGGTGCGCTATGGCACGATGCGGGAAAACGCGATGGGCCTGACGGTCGCGATGGCCGATGGACGGGTGATCAAAACCGGCGGCCGGGTCCGCAAATCGGCCACCGGCTATGACCTGACGCGGCTGTTCGTGGGCTCCGAGGGCACTCTGGGTGTCATCACCGAAATCCAGTTGCGCCTGCAAGGCATCCCCGAGGCGATATCGTCGGCCACCTGCCAGTTCCCCACCCTGCGCGACGCGGTGGATACCGTCATCGCCATCCTGCAAACCGGCATCCCCGTCGCCCGCATGGAATTGCTGGATGAGGTGCAGATGGACGCCTGCATCGCCTATTCGAAGCTGGAGGGGCTGCACCGCCTCCCCGGCCTGTTCTTCGAGTTCCACGGCACCACGGCGGGCGTGAAGGAACAGGCGCAGCAGGCCGAGGACATCGCCCTGTCCTGCAATGGCCAGGGCTTCCAATGGGCCACCAGCACGGCGGAGCGCAACAAGCTGTGGCAGGCGCGGCACGACGCGCTGTGGGCGGCGCTGGCGCTGAAACCGGGCCACAAAGGCATCGCCACCGACGCCATCGTGCCGATTTCCCGGCTGAACGAGGCCATCCTGGGGGCGAAGGAGGACATCGCCGCCTCCGGCCTGACCGCGCCGATCGTGGGACATGTGGGGGACGGCAATTTCCACACCGTCATCCTGGTGCCGCCTGAGCCCGATGGCCTTGCCCGCGCCTGGGAACTCGATAAGAAGATCGTCGCCCGCGCGCTGGAGCTTGGCGGGTCGTGCAGCGGGGAGCACGGGGTCGGGATCGGCAAGCGCGAGTTCCTGGAGCGCGAGCACGGGGCCGAGGCGATGGCGGTGATGTACTCGATCAAGCAGGCGATGGACCCAAGGGGGATCATGAATCCGGGGAAGATTTTCCTGAACTGACGATTACCCCGTATTTACGGACACGGTATGGTTTTTCGCGTTCGCCCGGAACGACCCATGAGGGCGGGCTGATACACGTTCCTGGTGATGCTGTGTCATTTGGGGTCTCTTGAGGTACCCGTTGATACGAGAGTCTCTTGTTACGAACAGAATGGAATGAGTGGGGAGGCATGGCTTTGTTCTGGAAAGTCACACAGGCCATGGGAACGTGTATGAGGGGGTCTGCCTGGCCCTGACGCACGAAAAGCAAGAATAACACGGATTACACGGATTACACGGAGTAAGGACACGGATTACACGGAGTTCTTCCCCCCGCGCGAAGCGCCCGAATCCGTGTTCAAGCGCTGTCCAGTAACAAGGCGCACGAACGACGCCGCCCCGCTCCGTGTAATCCTTACTTTTTGCCACCGCCAGAAAAACCTGTCCCCTGGGCCTCAAAGGAAACGCCCAGGGGATGGAGGGTTGATCGGAAATCGTTATTTATGGAATGAATCGTGACGCGGGCCTCGCTTTCAAACCGGAATCCGCACTTTCATCTCCGTGATCCCATGGATCAGATTGGAATAACTCCGTTTCGGTTCCTCCACGACCTCGATCACCGGGAAGCGTTTCAGGATTTCCTCCCACAGGATCGTCAGTTGCATCTCCGCCAGCCGGTTGCCGACACAGCGATGGATGCCAAACCCAAACGACAAATGCTGACGGGGCCGCGCGCGGTCGATGATGAAACGATCGGCATCCTCGATATCCTCCTCGTCGCGGTTGCCGGAGATGTACCACATCGCGATCTTCTCCCCCTTGCGGATCGCCTTGCCGCCGAGTTCGGTGTCGCACATGGCGGTGCGGCGCATGTGGATGACGGGGGATTGGTAACGGATGATCTCCGGCACCATCTTCGCCACCAGATCGGGGTTCGCCCGCAGTTTCGCGTACTGGTCAGGAAACTGGTTCAACGCCCACAGACCGCCGCTGATGGAATTGCGCGTGGTGTCGTTGCCGCCGACGATCAGCAGCAGCAGGTTGCCCATGAACTCCGACGGGCGCGAGGGCAGGTCGCGCGTCGCCTCCCCATGCGCCAGCATCGAGATCAAATCCGGTCTCGGCGCTTCCTGGGCGCGGGTGTTCCACAGCCCGGTCATATAGGCCAGCATTTCCTGGAGCACGGCGTCCCGTTTCTGTTCGCTATCGATCGCGGTTCCGGCGCGGGTGTTCACCGAGGCGACGTTCGACCAATGCGTCAGCAGCCGCCGTTCCGCGAACGGAAAGTCGAACAATGTCGCCAGCATCTGCGTGGTCAGCTCGACCGAGACCAGATCGACCCAGTCGAACACCTCGCCGCGCGGCAGGCCGTCGAGGATGCGGCCCGCGCGCTCGCGGATCGTGTCCGCCAGTTTCGCGAGGTTGAGCGGTGCGACGATGGGGGAGACGATCTTGCGCTGCGCGTCGTGTTTGGGCGGGTCCATGGCGATGAAGCTCTCGCGCCGGAACTCGAACGGCACGTCCCTGAGCGCGATGCCGCCCATCGAGGCGTCGGAGGACCAGATCTGGTGCGAGGTATCGACCCGCATGATGTCCTTGTATTTCGTCGCCGACCAATAGGGGCCGTACATCGGGCTGTTGACGAAGTGGACCGGGTCTTCCTGGCGCAGGCGGGCGAAGAAGCCTTGCCAGGTGTGTTCCTGGTAGAGGTAGGGGTTGCTGACGTCGATCTCGGCCAGCGGCACCGACCAGGGGTCGCGCAGCGCGAGGGCTTTGTAATCGGGGGCGACGGGGGCGTTCATGGCGTTAATCCTCCTGATTGTTTTTAGGATGAATGGGGAAGTGGTGCCAGGGCTTCGCCCCTGGCGGGGCGCGGGGTGAAGCCCCGTCTTGCTTTCCTTGGTGTCCGTCCGGAAAGTCCGCGTGTGTCCGTGCCGTCAGAAAGATTTTCAACACGGAGTTCACGGAGAACCACGGAGGGGCACGGAGAAGGAAGACACCGTGACCCGTGCCTGTTCGCGCGGTACTGCCTCCGTGCCCCTCCGTGAACTCCGTGTTAAAGCCTTCCGGCGGCACGGACACACGCGGACTTCCCGGACGGACACTTAAATAAACCCCCAATTCGGAATCCGCACCATCATCGACGAAATTCCATGCACGAAACTGGAGTAAAGCCGTTTCGGCTCCTCCACGACCTCAATCACCGGGAAGCGTTTCAGGATTTCCTCCCACAGGATCACCAGTTGCATTTCCGCCAGCCGGTTGCCGACACAGCGATGAATACCAAACCCAAACGACAGATGCTGGCGCGGTCGGGCGCGGTCGATGATGAAGCGGTCCGCGTCCTCGATCGACTCCGCGTCGCGGTTGCCGGAGATGTACCACATCGCCAGCTTGTCCCCCGCGCGGATGGTCTTGCCGCCAAGCTCGGTGTCCACCAGCGCGGTGCGGCGCATGTAGCAGAGCGGGGTCTGCCAGCGGATGATCTCCGGCACCATCGACGGAATCAGGCCGGGGTTCTCGCGCAGTTTGCGGTACTCATCGGGATGCTTGTTCAGCGCCCACAGGCCGCCGGTGATGGAATTGCGGGTGGTGTCGTTGCCGCCGACGATCAGCAGCACGCAATTGCCCATGAACTCCATCGGGTCCATGTGCCGCGTCGCCTCTCCGTGCGCCAGCATCGAGATCAGGTCATGGCGCGGCGGCGCGTTCACCCGTTCGTTCCACAGGCCCATCATCGCGGCGCCCATCTGCTTCAGTTCGGCGAACCGCTCCTCCTCGGTTTTCACCAGGGCGTCGGGGGATTTCAGGTTGGTGGTGGCGATGTTCGACCAATGGGTCAGGTCGCGCCGCTTTTCCTGGGGGTAATCGAACAGCGTGGCGAGCATCTGTGTCGTCAGTTCGACCGACACGCGCTCCACCCAGTCGAAGGTTTCCCCGCGCGGCAGCCCCTCCAGGATCGCGATGGCGCGTTCGCGGATAACGCCTTCCATGTTCGCCAGATTGCCCGGCGCCACGATGGGCGACACCACGCGGCGCTGCTCGTCATGCTTCGGCGGGTCCATGGCGATGAACATCGCCAGCCGGTACTGGGTCTCCTGATCCAGCAGCGTGATCCCATGCGCCGAGGAAAAGACCTGGGGCGTGGTCTCCACCTTCATGATGTCCTTGTACTTCGTCACCGACCAGTACGGACCGAACAGACTGTCCGGGGTGAAATGCACCGGATCATCGCGCCGCAGCCGCGCGAACCAGGCGGGCCAGACATCGTTCTGGAAAATCCGCGGGTCGGAGACATCAATCGTCTCCAGCGGCACAGCCCAGGGATCGCCCAGGGGATCGCCCAGGGGATCGGAGTGAAAGAGATCGGTACTGACCGGCGCGTTCATGAAGCCTCACCATGGTCTGGAAGCCGCGCGATGGGTCAGCCCAGGGCGCGGCGCGATTGCCGTTTGGTCTTAGGACGTGGGAGGCTTATATCCGATCCATGCGCGCGCGGTTCCTGAAAATGCATGGCTGCGGAAACGATTTCGTCGTTCTCGACGCCCGCCCCCCTCCCCTGGGCATGCCCTCCTTTGGTTTGCCCCCCTTTGGCCTGACCCCTTTTGGCCTGACCCCTTCTGGCCTGACCCCTTCTGATGTGACCCCGGCCCGCGCCGCCGCCATCGCCAGCCGCCGCACCGGAGTAGGCTGCGACCAGGTCATCGTCATCGAGCCATCCCCCGATGGCGCCGCCGATGCCTTCATGCGCATCCGCAACCCGGATGGCACGGAGGCCGGCGCCTGCGGCAACGCCACGCGCTGCATCGCCAGTCTGCTCGCCGCCAGCACTGGCCGCGCGCGTCAGGTCATCCGCACCATCGCCGGCGATCTGCCCTCCGAGGTACTGCCCAGCGGACTGGTGCGCGTGGACATGGGGCCGGTACGGCTCGACTGGCGCGACGTGCCGCTGGCCCATGCGATGGACACGCTGGACCTCGATCTGACACATGGGCCGGTTTCGCATCCCGCGGCGGCGAGCATGGGCAACCCGCACGCCACCTTCTTCGTGCCCGACCTGGATGCCCTGCCCCTGGCCGCGATCGGCCCAGTACTGGAACATGACCCGCTGTTCCCCGAGCGCGCCAACATTGGCTTCGTTCAGGTGCTGTCGCCCGACCGCATCCGCCTGCGGGTCTGGGAACGCGGCGCCGGTCTGACGCTGGCCTGCGGCTCGGGCGCCTGCGCGGCCCTGGTCAACGCCGCGCGGCGGGGACTGACCGGACGCGTGGCGACCGTCCTCGTCGATGGCGGCGCGCTGACCATCGCCTGGCGGGAAGACAACCATGTCCTCATGACCGGCCCTGTCGCGACGGCGTTCGCGGGCGAAATCGATCTGGTGGCCCTGTCCGCCGGATGACCGGCCAGGATGACCGGCAAGAGAAAGCAACCGTCTCAGTCATGATCTTTCCGCCCCTTCCATGATCCTCCTTGCTGACCTCCTTGCTGGCCGGGCGAAAGGGAACTCTCCGCGGCGGCGCGCGTTGTCATTCGGTAACGCACAAAAACGAAACGGAGCCCTCATGAGCGCGACGATCAATCGGCTGGAAGGCCAGGTCAAGGACCAGCTTTCCGGTATTCAGGACAAGATCGAATCCGTCAGCGACCGCGTCAAACCCGCCATTGATGAAGCCTGGCGCAAGACCGATGAGGCCATCAACCAGATCAGCGATACCGCCAGCACCATGACATCGGAAGCACGCAAGGGATTGAATGACGCCGCCGGCATGGTGGCGCGCCAGCCCATCACCTCCCTTCTCATCGCTGGCGCGGCGGGTTTCATCCTCGCCCGCCTTTTAAGTCGCTGACCCTTGCGTACGGTGAAACTCCTCGGTCTCGCGGCCGAGGCGGAGATCGAGCGGTGGAAGTCGCGGGCGTCCCGTCAGGGACGCCGCGCGATGTGGGCGGGCATTGGCCTGGTGTTCGCCATGGCCGCCTTCGCGATGCTGCACATTTGTATCTGGATGGCGCTGTTCGCGCTGGTCCGGCCGGTCTGGGCCGCGCTCATCGTGGTGGTGCTCGATATCGTGGCCGCGGCCGTCTTCATGCTCATGGCGCGCGGCAATGCACAGAGCGCGGATGAAATCGCGGCCCTGGCCCTGAGAAACAAGGCATTGCACGCGGCCCGCGATGATCTGACGGTTTTGAACGGTGTCTGGACAGTGGTTTCCCTGATTCGTGGCGTGCGCGGGAAACGCTGATTATCCCTGTTCGCGGAGTACGATTGGTTTTTTTGATCAATGCGTATGAGTAAGGCATTTTTCCTTCATGCCTGACATCATGCCAGCCCATCACGCCGCGGCTGGCGGGAACGCGTTCCAGGGATGCATTTCCTGAAACGGCTCCCGCCAGCCGCGGTTGTTTCGCGGGATCTGTTTACACGGCAATCCATGCACCGGAGCTTTCAAAGCTCAGGGCCTGTCTGGAAATAATCGCTCCACGCTACCGGCTCAAACCGCGGTGTGATACCAGCACGCTGAAACATTGACACATGCCATTGCTTCCCCAGGGCAATCGGGTGAACCGGGCTCAGGACAGCACTGGTCATGGAGTGACGGCGGTAAAGGGGAGAAAAGGGTTTCAACCGCGGATGCACGCGGATATCCTCGGGTACCGGCCGGCTCATGATGATCCTCCTCAGCCGGAGCGGGCGCCAGACGGGTGCGGCAGCCGGGAACATCCGCGTGCATCCGCGGTGGGAATCCTTTTCTTCCCCTGACCGGCCCTGATCCAGGGCAACGCGTGTCCCATGCCCGGTTCACCCGATTGCCCTGATTGCTTCCCCGTCATCCCAGGCTCGACCGGGGATGACGGGGTCAGGAGCCGTACGTCAGTCTTTAAGCGGGTTGGTATGAGACGCACGGGACTGTTCCGGTATGATGCATTCATTCCCGGACAAACCTTTACTGGCGGGCACATGATCCCGGCATCCATTTTTGGATCGGAGCCAGTAAAAATTTCACCGCGAAGACACAAGCACACAAAGGATTTTCGTTGAATTTATGGAATGAATTCTTTGTGTCTTCGGGTCTTTGTGGTGAATTTCTCTGTCTTTCCACTGGCACGGCGCGGAAAGGCGCGCATGATGGTCATGCGGCCGATCCGGTTTTTCGCGTGAACGGATGATATGACCTCCCTTCCTGAAAAAATCCATGAAACCACGATACCAGGTGGGTTCTTGTGGTATCCATGGACATGGCGCCAGCGGAAGGCAGGCATCTTCACCGCGGATTTGGCCAGCGGGCGCGGGCCGCGCCTGGACAGTCATCAACCAGAAAATTCTGAATGTCTGTCCGGCTGGGTTCATCCCTGATGCGATCCGTTTATTCGCCAGAACATACATCCCAGGATTCTGCTTTATCTGTATGCACATGTGTTCATCTGTGGTTCCATCTTAAAGCACGTTCCCTTACCGCGAACGCGTCTTCACAAGACGGTGACAGCCGCCAGAAACCTGATGAATGAAAAAGCCTCAGGCCGTGCGCGTTGGTGTCGCGCGCGGCCTGAGGTGTGGTTACCGGATTTTGTTCGTTCAGACATGCTCGTCGCGTGTACTGCCACCAAAAGCCGCGGCGGCACTGGCGATCAGGGCGCCAACCATCATGGACAAAGCGATGAAGATCGAACCCATGGAGGCGGATTTACGCGCTGTGTCGGCAGCCTGGCGCGCTTTTACTTCCAGGGCTTTTTCCTGAGCGATCAGGTCGTCCACCCGTTTACGCGCATCCGCCGGGGCGATGCCCGTGCGGGTCGCCACCAGACCGGCCAGGTAGGTTTTGTCGGCTTCCGGTACTTCACCCGTGGTCAGACCATTGACCAGGATACGGGTGGTTTCGCGGCGTGCTTCCGGGCTGGTGGCGGTGAATTCCGCTTTGGCGCCACGGAACAGGCTGTCCACGCCATATTCCTGTCCCATCACGGCTGGCGCGGCCGCGGCGGCGCCTTGCGCCACGCCTGAGGCGGCGGTCGCCACGGCGCGGGTGGTGGCGCCCACGAGGGAGGAAGCCGCCGATCCCAGGATCATCGCACCGATCAGGGTAGCGAGCGCCCAGCTGAGGAAGCCATGCGCGGTGTCGCGGAAGAAGACCTCATGGGTGTGCGTATCGACCCATTTCGTGCGCATCCGGCCGGTGATGTAGCCGCCCATGCCTGAGGAAAGCCATTGTACCACGATCAGCCAGATGGCCGCGGTGGCGCCAAACCCCGCCGCTGAGGCTCCGCTGTTCGGCCAGGGGGAGATCGAGGCGAGTCCCAGTCCCGTTCCCAGCACCACCAGCACCAGCGTCAGACTGGTGGCCGCGACGGCGCCACCGATGATCGCGGGCCACGCCATGGCGGAAACAGGAGATTCAATGGTGCGCCGCGGTTCCGTGACATCATACGGCAGACCGGGCGCGTCGGTGACGGCGCTTCTCATGTCAGCGCCAGAGAAAAGCGAGAAGCAGGATGATGGGAATTGGCACCCCGATCAACCACAACAAAATTCCACGACCCATGACACACCTCCAAAAGGAAAAAATCCGTGGCGCGTGTCAAACGCCGGCCCCACCTTGAAGTTCCCCTGACACCTGAAGTTCCTCTGGCATATGACCGCGCAATCAAATTCTGAGGCATCAGGCGCCATCCGGGTGATGTTCCGGTTCAATACTGATAAGGCTGGCGGTGATCTCGGCGCCCATCAGCAGGACCAGCCAGAACACATACATCCACAGAAGGAAAATCGGAATGCCGGCCAGGGCGCCATAAACCCGGTTATAAGAGGACAATTCCGAGACGAAGATCACGAAGCCAATTTTCAGCACATGCAACAGCGCGGTGGCGATCGTCGCTCCCGTCAGGCTGTCGCGCCATCGCACGGCGCGGTTGGGCACCAGCGTGTAAAGCGCCGCGATCATGCCGGTCTCGA
This sequence comes from Acetobacteraceae bacterium, assembly GCA_043750075.1. Classification (GTDB taxonomy): domain Bacteria; phylum Pseudomonadota; class Alphaproteobacteria; order Acetobacterales; family Acetobacteraceae; genus Rhodopila. Next base: position 10,269 of record JAYVCG010000378.1, read on the forward strand.
TCAGGAAGGGCGGGAGCCAGGACCAGGCCTGCCGCCACCCCTGAAAAGCCAGGGTCATGTCATGCCCAGGGTTGAGATTTTTGAACAGGACATCGAGCGAGCCGGTGGCGGACAGGCCGATGCCCGCCAGAACCGGACCCAGGGTCAGGATCGTCCAGTAGATCACGATCCGTTCAATCCAGCCGCGTGGCAGGGTGACATGAAAGATGAGGTGCAACTGGTCCTCGATGGTGACGAGCAGCAGCACGGCCGTCACCACCAGGGAGGCAATGCCAAGCGCCGTCGATTGCCCGGCATTGGTCGCCACGAAAGTAAACCAGCCCGCCGCCTGATCGCCAATACTGGGCGCGAAATTATTGAGAATGACATTCAGCAGTGCTTCCCTCACCTCCCCGAAGACCGGGAAACCGGAAAAGATCACGAGTGCCAGGGCGGTCAGGGGCACCAGGGAAACAAGCGTGGTGTAACTCAGGGCGCTGGCGCCGACCCAGCACCGGTCCTCGACGAAGCTTTCCAGGGAATGGCGCGCGACGGCGTGGACACGGCGGGCGATCCGGCCTGACATCATGGTGGAGATACCTTGAAGGAAAATCCTCGCCCTTTCCTGGAACAAGGCCGGAAGCCCGGTGATGGGCCGTGTTTTTGCCTGAGACATGCCTCGCGCATGGTGCTTCCCTCATGATGCGCTTCCAAGGCTTCATCATGAGGGAAGAATGGCGAGGTCAACAAGAACTGTCAGTCCGGCCGTGACCAATGCCGCGGGAAATCAACGCCGCGGGAAAAACCTGGCGCGTGCGCGCCATGAAAAAGCATCCTGTCCTGTAAGGAAAACCGTCTCTCACTCAATCAGCCCCGCCTTCCCTCAGGCGTTCGCGCGCGCGTCAGGGAAGACAGCGGGCTGACAAGGCGCCAGAGACCGGAGGTGTGCGTGAAACGTTTTCGTTCAGGCGCGTCCTGGCTGTTCAGGCGCGTCCTGACTTGCGTGGCGCGGGATCTTCCCCATGGCTGTGGCGTTTGCCTTCGGCTTCCGCGTCGCGCGGGGTTTTGCCTTCCGGTCCATCGGCCGCGCGCGCCGCGTCCGCCGCGGCCTGCTTCACCTTGCCGCTTTTCACGAAATCCCGCGTTGCTTCATTGTAGTGGCGTGCGCCGGTCTGGCTGCCTTCGCCTTCATTGGCCCCCGCGTCCGGGCCGCCGGAGGAAGCAGCGCCAGGAGGGGCTTTGTCCGCTTTGGCTGGCTTGGCGCCGGTTCCGGTTTTCTGGCTCATCCCGCTCTCCTGCTTCACGATCGCTGCATGGCGCCGGTCCGGTCATAATGTTCCGGGATACCAGGGGTTCCCGCCGCCCTCACTCCCTCCTGGCGGCGGGCAAGGGCAACCGGACTGAAAACCTTTCACGGAGCCTGATCCGTTCCCCTCGCCGCCCCCTGGTCCGCCGTTTCGGGACACGGCGCCGCCGCCCGCCCAGGGGGAGCGCGGATCAGCCGGGGTGTGTGAGATTTTTCATGATGGTTTGGCTTGCAAGCGATGCGGGAAACCGCCAGGTTCTGCCTGAAGCAGGAGGGTAACGATGCGCTGGCTTCCGGTCATGGCTGTCATGATGTTGTTTCAATCACCGGCGGGTTTCGCCGGGCCGCTACCAGATGGCGGTGTGACTGTTGAGGAGGTGACACAGGTACTACAGGACAAGGGCTACCGGGCGGAGGTATCGACCGACAAACAGGGCGACCCGATGATCCTGAGCACCACGAGCGGGTTCAAGTTCCGCGTGTTCTTCTATGAATGCGAGCAGAAACCGCGGTGCAAGTCCATCCAGTTCTCGGCGGTTTTCACCTGGAAGGATGGATCCGCCGAAAAAGTGGCGACCTGGAATCGCACCAAGCGGTTTGGCAAGGTCTATCTGGATGAGGATTCCGATCCGGTCGTTCAGATGGACATGGACATGGAACATGGCGCGACATCCGAGGCCATCGCCAATAACATGGAACGCTGGAACGCCGTGCTGGCGGGCTTCGTGAAGTACCTCCGGGAATAGTGAAGCACTGTCGCGCATGAGATCGCGCGTTCACGCAATGAGCCGTTTCCGCGCGCGGGAACGGCTTTCGTCTGTACGGACGAAAGGCTGACGCGGAGCCCCGGCCTTATCTTCCTTCAGACGATTACCCTGGAAAGCCCGACAACCGCCTTGCCTGGCGCGGACCCGTCTGCTAGACGCCGCCGCTCATTCGTGCCCCTCATCCTCTGTCCGGCTAAAAAAGGACTCCGTGCCATGGCTGTTCCGAAACGTAAGACGTCGCCCTCTCGCCGGGGCATGCGCCGCAGCCACCAGGCTTTGCCCGTGGAAGCTCATGCCGAGTGCGGCAACTGCGGCGAACTGAAGCGCCCGCATCATGTGTGCAGCCATTGCGGCCATTACGATGGGCGTGAAGTGGTCGCCGCCGGCAAGACGCTGCAACACGCCGTCCGCGCCTGACGCCACGCCAGGCGTGGCATGATCGCGAGCCCCGGAAGCATGAACCCATGATCAGGCTCTGCGCGTTCTGGCACGGCCTGGTCAGGGCCTGGTCTTGACGGAAACCCACACCCTGGCGATTGACGCCATGGGCGGCGACCGCGCGCCCGACATGGTGCTCGACGGCCTGGAACTGGCCGCCGAGCGTCATCCCAAAGCGCGTTTCCTGCTGTTCGGCGACCAGACCCTGCTGGTCGGCCCGCTGGCGAAGCGCCGCCGCGCCCGCGCCGTCTGCACCCTGCGCCACGCGGCGGAAACCATTTCCAACGACATGAAACCGACGGCGGCGCTGCGCAGCCGCCAGTCCTCCATGCGCCTCGCGATCGACGCCGTGGCGCATGGGGAGGCCGCGGGCCTGGTGTCCGCGGGCAATACCGGCGCGCTGCTGGCGCTGGCGAAGATCGTGCTGAAATCG
>JAYVCG010000379.1:0-2527 GCA_043750075.1 Acetobacteraceae bacterium
GGGCGTGGTGCGGGCGATTTCCTCCATGATCCGCGAGGGATGATCGTAGTGCATGGGATAGCCCATGGCGTTGGAGATCGCCTGGGTCACTTCCCAGTCGCCCATGCCGGCGCGAGGCTCGATCACCTTGCGCACGAGGTTGATGCGGCGCTCGGCGTTGATGAAGGTGCCGTCCTTTTCCAGGAAAGTGGCGCCAGGCAGGAAGACATGCGCGTAGTTCGCCGTTTCGTTCAGGAACAGATCGTGGACCACGACGCATTCCATCGCCGACAGACCGGCGGTGACGTGTTTGGTGTTGGGATCGGACTGCGCGATGTCCTCACCCTGAATGTAGATGCCCCGGAATGTCCCCTCAACGGCGGCATCGAGCATGTTGGGGATGCGCAGGCCGGGCTCGGGGTTGAGCACCACGCCCCATTCCTTCTCATAGATCGCCCGCACCGGCGCCTCGGAGATATGGCGGTAGCCCGGCAGTTCATGGGGAAAACTGCCCATGTCGCAGGCGCCCTGGACATTGTTCTGGCCCCGCAGCGGGTTCACGCCGACACCGCGGCGTCCCAGATTGCCGGTGGCCATGGCGAGGTTGGCGATGGCCATGACGGTGGTGCTGCCCTGGCTGTGCTCGGTGACGCCCAGACCGTAATAGATCGCGCCGTTGCGGGCGGTGGCGTACAGACGCGCCGCGCCGCGGATGGAGGCGGCGGGAACGCCGCTGACCACCTCCACCATCTCCGGACTGTTACGCGGCTCCGACACGAACAAAGCCCATTCGTCGAAGGCGTCGGTCTCGCAGCGCGCGCGGACGAAATCGAGATCGACGAGGCCCTCGGTGACGATGACATGCGCCAGCGCGTTCAGCACCGCGACGTTGGTGCCTGGGCGCAGCGGCAGATGGAACGACGCCTCCACATGCGGCATCCGCACGAGGTCGATGCGGCGCGGGTCGATGACGATCAGTTTGGCGCCCTCGCGCAGCCGCTTCTTCATGCGCGAGGCGAAGACGGGGTGCCCATCGGTCGGGTTGGCGCCAATCACCAGGATCACGTCGGCGTCATCGACGGAGTCAAAATCCTGCGTACCCGCCGAGGTGCCGAAGGTCGTCTTCAACCCATACCCGGTCGGCGAGTGGCATACCCGCGCGCAGGTATCGGTGTTGTTGTTGCCGAACGCCGCGCGGGCCAGTTTCTGCACGAGATAGGTTTCCTCGTCCGTGCAGCGCGAGGAGGTGATGACGCCGATCGAATCCTTGCCATGGCTGGCCTGGATGCGTTTGAACTCCGAGGCGACGCGGCCGATCGCCTCGTCCCAACTGACCACGCGCCATGGGTCGGAAATCTTCTCGCGGATCATGGGGTCGAGGATGCGGTCGGGATGGTTGGCGTAACCCCAGGCGAAGCGGCCTTTCACGCAGGAATGACCGTGATTGGCCTTGCCGTCCTTCCAGGGCACCATGCGGATGACCTGATCGCCGCGCATCTCGGCCTTGAAGCTGCACCCGACGCCGCAATAGGCGCAGGTGGTGACGACGGAATGCTCCGGCTGGCCCATCTCGACCACGGATTTTTCCATCAGCGTGGCGGTCGGGCACGCCTGCACGCAGGCGCCGCAGGAGACGCATTCGCTGGTCAGGAACGGCTCATCCATGCCCGCCGCGACCTTGGACTCGAAGCCGCGCCCCTGGATGGTCAGTGCGAACGTGCCCTGGACTTCCTCGCAGGCGCGGACGCAGCGGGAGCAGACGATGCACTTGGATGGATCGAAGTTGAAATATGGGTTGGAGCCATCGATGATGGCGTCCAGGTGATTCTCGCCCGCGTAGCCGTAGCGCACCGCGCGCAGCCCGACTTCGCCGGCGGTGTCCTGTAGTTCGCAATTGCCGTTGGCGGAGCAGGTGAGGCAGTCCAGCGGATGGTCGGAGATGTAAAGCTCCATCACCCCGCGCCGCAACGTGCGTAATTTATCGCTGACGGTGTGGACCTTCATGCCGGGGGCGACCGGTGTGGTGCAGGATGCCGGGGTGCCGGCGCGGCCGTCGATTTCGACCAGGCACATGCGGCAGCTTCCGAAGGTGTCGAGCATGTCGGTGGCGCAGAGCTTGGGAATTTTGATTCCGGCCTGCATCGAGGCGCGCATGATGGAGGTACCCTCGGGCACCGTCACCAGATTGTCGTCCACCATCAGCGTCACCATCACTTGGGTGTCGATAGCTTTCGTTCCGTAGTCGATCTCCTGCACCATAGGCATCGGCGGAGTCTCCTTTTATTCGACGGCCAGGGATTGGCTGGTCCGGAAATCCTCGGGGAAGAAATTCATCGCGCTGAGCACTGGGTATGGGATGAATCCGCCCAGGGCGCACAACGATCCAAATTTCATGGTGTGGCAAAGGTCGCGCAGCAGTTCCAGATTTGAATCGACATTCTGGCCGGCCAGGATTTTGTCCACTGTTTCCACACCGCGCACCGAACCGATGCGGCATGGCGTGCATTTGCCGCAGGATTCCACGACGCAGAACTCCATGGCGAAACGG